>DQCG01000241.1 GCA_003533825.1 Phycisphaerales bacterium | reverse complement strand
CCGTCGTATAGTCTGAAGATGTATAGAATTGGCGATGCGATAATCGCAAAGAACATAAGCAGCCTGTACGTCCGGCTGAGGATTTTTTCGCCTGCATATTTTGCCCATGCGTGAGGGATGGCCAGGCTGAATACTGAGAATATCCCGAAGGCGACAATAGCTGCGAGCAGGTAGTCGACGACCGGGCTGCCCTTGTCTCCGGGCTCGCCGCGGTTGATGAAAACAGACACCAACAGCAGCAGTATGCACATATTGAAAATGAGCCGGTATAAGGAGCACGTCAAAATCAGCTCTTCCTCTTTCTCCGCCAGCCGCTCTGTGAGGTCTTTGGAGTCTTCCGTTTTGAGGACGGCCTTGAATGCCTCCTGTAATTTGACGTGTGAAAATATTCGCAATGCGACGGCGTTGACGGAAAAGAACAATGTGCCGCCGGCGAGAAGGCAAATCGACAACACCGCCCAACCAGCGTAACTCACTTTTTAATACCCTTTCAGCTATTTACCGCACGGGTCTTAGTATCCCGTGCTCAATTGCTCTTTTATACTTGTGTTCTTATTATATACTAAACCGTAGCCGAGTTGTTGTAAAATTTCGTCCTCGGCCTGGTGCATTTTTCGAGCCCGGCCATCCGTCGAGTCGTCGAATCCGAGATTGTGCAGCAGGCCGTGCGTGATGTACAGGGCCAGTTCGGCTTTGCCTGAATGCCTTCTCAAACTTGCCTGCCTGACGGCCATTTGGCCGTTGACGACCAGGTCGAAAATTTTCGGCCCTTTTTCATCGTCGGATAAATCGAAGCTCAGACAATCGGTTGCCGCTCTGCGATTCAGGAAGCGGCTGTTCAATTCCCGGATTTCATTATCGTCGACTATCGCAATGCTGACCTCGTATCCCGTATTTCGCGTTTCGTGTTCCGCAAAACGATTACAGACGGTTTTGACGAGTTTTTTTATCTCGGGCGTCGATAAATCTATATCCTTGAAATTTTTCACGACATGAATGATTATATCCGGGTCTTGTTTGGAAGAGGCCATGATTATTTATTGTTTTTTTGCTCTCGCTGCTCGTTCTGGGATTCGGTCTCCAGGGGTTCATCCGGCGGTTTCGGATATGCGATTCGTCCGTGATAATGTGCGGCGAGAGTTTTCGATATGCTTGCCTCTATCTGGCTGAGTTCCCGCAATGACATGTCACATTCGTCGAATTGGCCGTCCTGCAGTCGTTTCATCGACATATTATGCACGACCGCTTCTATTTTTGTCGGCGTTACTTCCGACAGGCTTCTGACCGCACTTTCGGCGGTATCGGCCAGCATTACGATAGCGGCTTCTTTTATTCGCGGCTTCGGGCCGGGATACCTGAATTCACTCTCGGAAGGGGTGTCGCCTGTCTTGCCTTTCGAGTTTTTTGTTTGTTGTTTTTTTGCCTCGTTGTAGAAGTGTTCGATCAGTGTCGTGCCGTGGTGGGTTTCTATAAATTGCCGCAGTACGCTGGGCAATTTGTATTCTTTGGCCATTTCTATACCGTCTTTAACATGGCCGACGATAATCAAAAAACTCATCGTGGGCGACAGCTCTTTGTGCCGGCTGGCTGAGCCGAGTTCGTTTTCGACGAAATAGCCGGCCTTGTTGATTTTCCCGATATCGTGGTAGTAGGCGCCTACCCTCGACAGCAGGCCGTTGCGTCCGATCGCTTCGGCGGCGGCCTCGGCGATAGAACCTATCAGCAGACTATGGCTGAATGTGCCGGGTGCTTCCATGTGAAGTCTTTTTAACAGCCGCTGATTGGCGTCGCTGTAGTCCAGGAGCGTCATGCTCGTTGCTATGCGAAAGGCTTTTTCGATAAGCGGCAGCAGACCCTGGATGAGCACTCCGACCACAAGGGTAATACCTGCGTGAAAGGCGGCGTCCCTGGCAATTTCGGAAGGACTGAGGTCCTGGGATAAAAATTTCAGAGCGGCGGCGATTATAAACACTGCTATTGCCGCAAGCGTGCTGACCTGGAGCAGTTTAATTCTCGTCCGAATTTCTTTAAGACAAAAACAGCAGGTAGTTACGCCGGCGCTCATTGTTAAGAACAGATAGAAACCCGTTAGTTGAGCTTCTATTGGCTTTACGGCGAGACAGGCAAAGAGACAATAGAAAGTGCTCATACCTATTGCGAAACGCTGATCATAAGCGATTGTCATAATAACCGCTGTTGTGACGGCGGTTCCGGTGGCCCAAAAGGTTTGGCCGGTTGATAAAACACCGAGTTTGGTTGTAGCTAATAATAAGATAAATAATCCGACCAGCACTAAAGCTCTTGCGTGATTTGTTGTTATTCTCTTCTGGAAGTGATTGATATACAGGGCGCAAGCAGAAGAAATCAAAGCAACTATGACGGCTACCGGTATTACTTCGAGAACGTTTGCCTTCGGAAGAGATAAAATGAGTACGCACAGGACAATGAAGAGCAGCAATATCAGGCTCGAGATTAAAGAATCGGTATTGGCGAGTTGGCTGATTCGGGAAAAGCGCTCGGCGGATATATTCTTGCGAACCTGACTTCGTCGCGGACTTGTTTTCTTCCAAAATCCCATCTATTTATCCTGCAAGTATTGACGACTAATCAGCTTTAGCCCTTTTTTTGTAAGCCTGGACAATTTTTTGAACCAATCGGTGGCGCACTATATCCGCCTGGTTTAATTCTACATAGCCTATGCCTTTGATTCGCCGGAGCGTTTCGATTGCCTCGATCATTCCGCTTTTCTGTCCCTGTTCCAGGTCGATTTGGGTTATGTCGCCCGTTATTATCATTTTCGAGCCGTGCCCAAGTCTTGTCAGGACCATTAGCATCTGTAAGGCAGAGGTATTTTGTGCTTCGTCACAGATGATGACGGCTTCGTTTAATGTCCGGCCGCGCATAAAAGCAAGCGGGATAATCTCGATAATATCCAGCTCAATGAATTTCTTCATCTGCACAAAGTCCATCATATCTTCGAGGGCGTCAAACAAAGGTCGAAGATACGGATTTACCTTTGCCTGCAAATCACCCGGCAGGAATCCGAGTTTTTCGCCCGCTTCGACGGCCGGTCGCGCAAGGACGATTCTCCTGATTTGCTTTTTCTTCAGCATTGAGACTGCGATTGCGACCGCCAGATACGTTTTGCCGGTTCCCGCGGGTCCTATACAAAAGCTCAAATCGTTGGCCAGCATCGTTTCGATATATTTTTGCTGTCCCTTTGTTGACGGCCTGATGACCTTTTTATGCGAATAGACGGCAATGCCTGTGTCGGTCTCGGTGGTTTTATCTGAATCCCGGTGGTTGATGAATGCGTTTACATCCGCGGCGGTAAGCGAACGATGTTTGCCAAGCTGTTTTTGCATTTTGTCGATAATCCCGGCCGCTCTGTCTACGTCGCTCCGCTTGCCCGTAATCATTAACTTGTTCTGGCGGGCGCTAATTTGCACGCCGAGTGATTGGCGCAAAAGCCGGAGGTAACTGTCGGCAGGGCCGAACAATTCAAGCTGCCTGTCTGTCGAATCTAATTGTATTGTGATTTCCAAAGCTTTGCTCCGTTAAGAGCTCCACATAAAGAATAAATACGCAACCGGCGCCGCCGCGAGAGGCGAATCGACAATGTCCAGTACGCCGCCGAAGCCGGGAACCTTATTGGCCGAATCTTTCTGCTCGGCATCCCGTTTTATCATAGACTCGGCCAAATCGCCCATCTGGCCGATAAACGCAAAACCAAGACCGAAGATAATCGCCGGCCACCAGGGCATTATATCACAAATTAACGCAAAACCAATAGCAACAATTACCCCCGTCGCGACGGCTCCACCCATACCTTCCCATGTTTTGCCGGGGCTGATTTTAGGCGAAAATTTGCGTTTGCCGAATAGAGTCCCGATTGAGTAAGCTCCTATGTCGGCGGATTTTACGACAAAAACATACATAAGCAAAGGCCAGAGTCCGAAATCGATTCGAATTGCGATACAAAAACTGCTGAGAAGCCCCATGTACAGGATCGAAAAATAATTTGCCCCGCAGTTGGCTAAAACGCCCGAAGTCCCATGAGTTTTATATTGGTATAAAAGCAAGGCCGGCAGCACAAAAGCGGCCAGAAGGCCGAGATAAGTTTCCGGCGGAAATTCTACAAGCTGCTGCAGGTACCGTGATGCGGCGAATAAAATCGAGGCGGTAATCGAAACGGGCAGGAAAATCTTCAAATTTTTTGCCGCCGCGAGTCTCGCCATCTCGAATTGTCCGGGGATTATCAGAAGGGCGATGAGGATGCAGAGAATTGTCCCCTGCACCGTTTTGTCGTCGGCCGGCGAGGTTGTAAGAGAGCCGTCCATCCAGCCGTCGAAAATTACCGCGGCGGTAAACAGCAGCGTCATCAATGTTCCAAAAAGCAGCCTGTATCTGAGCATTTTAATTCGTACGAGCATTTTGCAAAAGTCGGCTTTATATTTTAAGCTTGCCGCTTATCGGCTATTGGCTCGTTTTGATAGCTCCAAACCGTCGTGTTCGTTTTGCATAGGCCCGGATTGCCTTTGTGATGGATGCTTTTTTGAAATCCGGCCAGAGCGTTTTCGTAACATAGAATTCACTATATGAAATCTGCCAGAGCAGGAAGTTGCTGATTCTCATTTCGTTTGCCGTGCGGATTAACAGGTCCGGCTCGCCCAGATAGTTTGCGTACAGATTTTGGCTTATGCACTGCTCATCGACGTCCTTAAGACGGAGTTTGCCCTTTTTATATTCTTGTGCGATCTTGCGAGTTGCGTCCACAATTTCCGTCCTGCCGCTGTAATTCAACGCCAGCGCGAGTATCATGCCGGTATTGGCGGATGTTTCGGCCATTGTTTCCGTGAGGTCTTTCAGTACCTGCGCCGGGAGTCCTTCTTTCCTGCCGAGGTGGATTAACTTCACATTATTTTTCATCAGCGTAGGCCGGATTTCGACAAGGTATTCGGAGTGGATGTGCATAAGAGCATTGATTTCGGATTTGGGCCTTTTCCAGTTTTCCATACTGAAAGAATATAAAGTCAGTGATTCGATGCCCAAGTCGACGCAAAATGATGCTATTCTTTCAATTATTTTTGCGCCCTGGCGGTGCCCCATGACTCGCGGCAGCGATTTATGCCGTGCCCACCGGCCATTGCCGTCCATAATGATCGCGATATGACGGGGTATCTGTTCGAGCTTCAAATTAAGTCGTTTTGCGGTTTTTTTGAGTTTTTCTTCAAAGCTTTTCATAGCAGATAACGTATGGCCCTTGCTTTCTCTTTTCCTGTGCCCGAAACGCTATTGTCTGAATATTGTCTGACTTCGTTTCGGTCCTACTCCGACGAATGTTATCGGTTTGCCGATATGTTCTTCGACTCGGCGGACATAGTTTTGGGCGTTCACCGGCAAGCCCTGAAAGCTTTTTACTTCTGTCAGGTCCTCGCTCCAGCCCGGCACTGTTTCATATACGGGCCGGGCCTTGGAGAGCCTGTCGTTGTTTGCCGGGAAGAAGATCGTCTCTTGGCCATTGATTTCGTATGCCCTGCAAATCTTCAGCTCCTGAAGACCGCTCAGCGTATCGAGATGCATAAGTGCGACTTCGTCTATGCCGCCTATAGTTACGCTGTAAGATACCGCTACGGCATCGAACCAGCCGCATCGTCGCGGCCTGCCTGTTGTGGTGCCGTATTCGTTACCCTTGTCACGGATATATTGGCCCGTTTCATTGTCCTGCTCAGCAGGGAAAGGCCCGGCACCGACTCTCGTAGTGTAAGCCTTGACCAAGCCGATGAATTTGTCGACGAATTTGGCCGGCACACCGCTGCCGGCAGGCATGCCGAGCGAGGTTGAGTTCGAGCTGGTAACAAACGGAAAAGTGCCGTGATCCAGATCGAGTAGCGAGCCCTGGGCGCCCTCGAAAAGGATGGATTTACCGACGGAAATCGATTTGTGCAGAAATTCGGTCGTGTCCGTTGTGAATGGCAGCAGCCTTTCGGCATAGACTTTGCACTTTTCGAAGATTTCACCGGCATCTATCGGCTCGGCGTTATAAAGGGCCGCGAAGATTTTGTTCTTGTATTCGACGATTGTTTGCAGCTTGGCTTCGAGCGCCGCCATGTCCTTGAAATCGCCCATGCGGACGGTATAGCTTCTGCCGACCTTGTCTGCGTAACAGGGGCCGATACCTCGAATGGTCGTGCCGAGCTTGTTTTTGCCGAGCGATTCTTCGCGAAGCTGATCCTCTTTTTTGTGATAATCCATAACAACGTGGGCGTTTTCACTGATAAGCAGCCGGCCGTCGAGCGAAATATCTCTTTCTGCGAGCGTGTCTATTTCTCCTGTCAGCACTTCCGGATCGACGACGACTCCATTCGCGATTACACAAAAGGCCTGGGGCCGAACCGAGCCGCTGGGCAGAAGATGCAGGGCGAAGCGATTGTCGCCGACGATGACCGTGTGGCCGGCATTTGCGCCGCCGCCGTATCGTACGACGATATCACTGTGCTCGGCGAGGATATCGACAACCTTGCCTTTGCCTTCGTCACCCCACTGTAATCCCACAACGCAATAATTCATTTGTGTCCATTCCTTTTCAGAGTATCCCTAATCTTAATTTCCGTCAGCCCACAGATCCCCTTACGGCCGATTCCCATAGGACTGCAACGGGGTAGAATATCAAATTTATCTTGATAATTCAAGCTTTACATTTGCTCGGCGAAGAAACTTATTGATTATGAAGACGCGGTTTTACCCCGTGAGATGAAGGTTTTGCCTATCTTATGGAATAAACGCGGATTCTCCTGGCCACAGACGCCGTCCTGAGCCCAGTCGAAGGAGTACACCGAGCACTCAGAGAAATATTTTGTAGGGTGGCGGCTCTGCCCAACGGTCTTGAAAAAATAACAATCAGAAGTGGGTAGGGTGCGATGAATCGCACCGATTATGAGCGAAAATACAAAAGGTAAAATTAAGAAAGCGCCCCCACTTTTCGTGAATCAAGTCATCCCGGCGGAAGCAGGGACAATAATCAATCGCCACGCCTGTCATTAGCAAGCACAACTCATCGAAAAATGTACCGGACACCTTTAATTCCCCTCGGGGAGACTCTCTATGGAAGAGTTTTTCAAACGGACAATAGCGTCAACAACTTGCTTGAAAGTATCAACCGGACGCAGTAGAATCAACTGCAAGACCCAGAACCGCAAATAATCCCAATATGGAGAGCTTGTAGAAATGTCGAGTTTATCACCCTACAGAATAGCGATTGTGTATTTGCTTCTTGCTTCATCCTGCTGTGTTGTTTCGAGCCGGAACGATGCTCCTGCTGCAGACCTGGTAATTAAGAACGCCAAAGTTGTAACTATCGACAAAGAAAATCCTCGGGCCGCAGCTATAGCTTTCAAGGGTGAACGTATTATCGCTGTAACCTCGAATGAGGGAATCGAAAAATATATCAAAAAAGGCGTTTCGAGAGTAATCGATGCCAGGGGCAGACTTGCCGTTCCCGGTTTTAATGATGCGCACATCCATTTCAGTTCCATTGATCCCGACTATATCGATTTTCGCTACATTACGGATCCGAATATCATTACGAAGAAAGTAAAAGAAGCGGTTGCCGGAGCGAGACCGGGTGAGTTGATACGTGGCGGGCGCTGGGAACACGAAATGTTCACCGGCAAAAAATGGCCGACTAAAGAGCTTATTGACTCAGTGGCGCCGAACAATCCGGTTGTGTTGTCCCGTGCAGATGGGCATTCGGTACTGGTCAACAGTTATGTCATCCGCAATTCACGAATAACCAGGGAAACCCGCGATCCGTTCGGCGGCGAGATACAAAGAGATCCGGCCACCGGAGAGCCCACCGGTATCTTCAAGGAGAAGGCTAAAGGATTGTTGAAGTATGATCAGGAGCCCGTTCGCCGGACCGCCGAAGAACAACAGGAGCTACTTATGCTCCGGTGGCAGGCAGCGTTCGATCAGGCTGCGAGAAACGGGGTCACTTCGATACAATTACCTCCCGGCGGCGATTTTGACATATACCGGAGGTTCAAAAACATGGGTAAGCTGACGCTACGGGTATACGTCGGGGGTTCTTTAACAGCCGACGAGCAGAAGCTCAGACGCTGCGCCGAGCTACGTCGGAAGTATCCCAAAGACGGCAACTGGATACGATTCGGATACATAAAAGGATTTATCGACGGAACGCTCGGTTCGGGCACGGCGTTATTCTTCGAACCTTACATTGATGCTCCCGATAAGACCGGCCTGCCTCAGATGCCGTATGAAGAATTTGAGAAGATGGTTGTGGCCGTGGATAAAGCGGGATTCCAGATTGGCATTCATGCCATCGGCGACAGGGCTAATCATTGGACCCTCAATGCCTACCGGAAGGCACAGCAATTGAACGGCAGGCGGGACAGCCGCCATCGCATCGAGCACGCCCAGGTCCTTGGCGACGATGACATTGCCCGCTTTGCGAAGCTTGGTGTAATCGCATCGATGCAGCCCACCCACTGCATAACCGACAAGCGTTTTGCCGAAAAGCGTATAGGCCGGCAGCGCTGCAAGGGGGCTTACGCCTGGCGACGGCTGATGGATGCCGGGGCGGCGATTGCCTTCGGAACGGATTATCCCGTCGAGCCAATCAATCCGCTGGAAGGTTTGTACGCCGCCGTCACTCGAAAGGACAGGGCCGGCGAGCCGGGCAATGGATGGTTCCCGGATCAGAAACTAAGCATGGAAGAAGCAATCGAGTTATACACACTTGGCTCGGCATACGCCGAATTCATGGAAAACCGCAAAGGTATGATCAAAGAAAGCTACCTCGGTGATGTCGTAATATTCAATAGCGATCTGACAACCATTCCACACGACCAGATCATGTCCGCAAAGGTGGATTATACAATCGTGGGCGGCAAAGTTGTATACAAACGAGAAGCAGCAGAATAAACAAGATACAGGCAGAACCTAAAATAAATGCGTCCCTAATTAACCTTAATTAACCTTAATTCAA
>DQCG01000242.1 GCA_003533825.1 Phycisphaerales bacterium | reverse complement strand
GGCGGTGCTGTGCCTTTTGCCCATTAGAGACAAAGACGCTCTCCTGGCGATTGTGCCCGCCTTGAGTCCTTTCGTCGCCGTCACCTCAATCCTGGCAACTAAGACAATCCAACCCATCTTCGGCCTTGGACTCATTACCGGTCTTGTTGCACTCTTTCGGCATCGCTGGTTTTGCCGTTGGGCATGCCCTATGGGATTGTGCCTTGACGGTGCAAGCTGCCTGGGCCGACGCCTCAAGCGAAAACCTTTCCAGACTATGTCGATAGGTCGATGGTTACTCGCACTCACCCTTGGCGGGGCAATTTTAGGCTATCCGCTGTTTCTCTGGAGTGATCCACTCGCTCTCTTCGGCGGCCTTTTCCTCTTGACCGAACAACACCAACTACTCGCCGGCGTCGTCTCGTTTCTGCTCGTTGCGCTACTGCTGATCTTCTCGCTGCTTTGGCCCCACGTATGGTGCCGAGGCCTTTGCCCTTTGGGGGCTTTTCAGGATCTGCTC
This sequence comes from Phycisphaerales bacterium, assembly GCA_003533825.1. Taxonomy (GTDB): domain Bacteria; phylum Planctomycetota; class Phycisphaerae; order Sedimentisphaerales; family Anaerobacaceae; genus JAFGPJ01. The sequence continues at coordinate 4,346 of DQCG01000242.1, read as the reverse complement.
TCTACAATGTCTCGATCGGTTCGCTCCATTCTAAGACCTGCAACTGATTTACCTGGCCGCGATCATCCGAGACACCCTGTTGCAAGGCGTACCATACTCGGATTGCTGGTGGGGGCGGCTTCGGCGAGTATCCTGCGTATCACCGGTCGTGAACCTTCGCAGCCTCTGAGGCCGCCCGGAGCGGTGGACGAGCTGATCTTCAAGGGGCTCTGCAGCCGCTGCGGCAACTGTATCCGATCGTGTCCGCACAATATTATCCGTCGAGACATGGGACAACACGGCCTTGCCGGTATCCTAACTCCCGTACTGACCTTTGATAAAGACTACTGCCGGGAAGACTGTATCCGCTGCACGCGGGTTTGCCCCAGCGGGGCGATAGTAGGCGTGAACCTTGACAATAAACCGGATATACAAATTGGCATGGCCCAGGTCGATATGAACCTTTGCCTGCTCGGTGAAGACCATGAGTGCTCAGCTTGTATGCGCTGGTGCCCATATAATGCGATTCGTTACGTCTTCTCAGAGGCCGAGTATATGCTCGTACCCGTGATTGACGCAGAGAAATGCAACGGTTGCGGGGCATGCGAGGCAGCCTGCCCAACGAGCCCTCGCAAAGCCATCAGGGTATTCTCAAAGGTCAAAGCGAGTTAGTAATAAACATTCTTCATCCATGAAGCTATATTGTATCACAGACGGCCGGGCGGGTTCCGCACTATTCTTCAAGTGGAAAGATATCTACTTTTCGGAACTCTACGGGATGGCTCTCGGCTTGAAGGGAAATGTAACCTTCCGACAGCATCTTGTTCTCGCCCTTGATAAGTTTCCCGGCATCCCGGTCTTTTTCATCAAGCTGCGGCCTCTCGTATTCCAGCACGACCTGGCCGTTAATGATGTGTTTGATGATATCGTTGCCATGAACTTCAACTTCCGCCTTGACCCACTGGTCGCCGTGATACGTTTCTGAACGAGATGAAATGCAGTGCTGCGTGATAAGCTGATTGTCCATTACGACGTGAGTGCCCGGCGTGCATAGATTACCGGTCGAGCGCTTATCCTTGCCATTGCCTCCAAGTAGCTGAACTTCAATGGAAACTGGAAAACTCTGATCCTTTGCCATACTCTCGGGCGACTGACAATGAATCATAATCCCGCTGTTTCGCAGCGCCCATCCCGGGCCTCCGGGTGTTTGATCTGACACGAATCGATATTCAAGCCGCAAACGATAGTGTGAGAATTTCTTACCATAGAATATGTGGCCGAATTTACCGCCGAACTTGTCGTACTGATCGTAACAAACCTTCAGTATTCCATCTTCGGCCCGAAAAGTATTGCCGTAATTTTCATTCAATTCGTAGCCGGTGATTTTGACCTTCCAGCCCTCAAGGTTCTTACCGTTGAAAAGACTGATCCACCGGCTATCGGCAGGCTTGTTCTGCCCTGTCGCACAGCCACAAATTGTGCTTATCAGGGCAAAGGCCAGGATCCATAAGATGGTTCGTCGATGAATCCTACCTATCAAAAGATACTTACTTTTAGGTTGCGTGTTCGTCATTTTCAATTTCTCCTTAGCTTGCTTGTTTGTTACTAACTGAACTTTTGCAAAATTGAAGTTAGGCATACTTTTGGAAAGAAAAAATCTTTTCTTTTGATTTTTTCTTTCTAAAAAAGCGGTATAAAAATTGATAAGACAGTAGGTTATGCTTCAACACCTGATTATTTTCAGAAAATCGAGAAACTGATTTTCTGAAATAATATATGCCTAACTTCAATTTTGCAAAACCCTTGTTACTAACAACGGTATAAAATAACGACCAAAGACAAATGGTACAACCGAAAACTTTCGCAATTTCAACTTTACACGGCAAATTCAAAAACGAGTCTAATTTCCCAAGCAAATGCTGTTATGCAGTATATTCTGCGTAACAGTTTCTCGCCAGGGCGACTGAAAACAGTAGATTTTGGTCCGAACGTTTGTTGACTCCCGATGACCCAAATGATAGGATGCGTTATTGGATTGGCAAATACCGGGTTGAAAAACATCCGGCTATCAGCGTGTATGAGTGGACCTAACGTAGTGCTCGTCCACGAGGGTGATATCAAATTTTGTAAAAGCTTCAATTGTGGAAAGGGACATAAAATGAATCGTATTCACAGGTATTTGGATATTCAAAAATCTGCCGAGCGCTGCTCTGTTACACGCCGCGACCTTCTCACAATAGCGACAGGATTTGTCGGCGCCTCGTCTGTGTTGGCGGGATTGCCCCGGGCAGTATCGGGCCAGGTCGTGAAAGTCGTCAAGAAAGGCCGAATCAAACAGTCCATATGCAGGGGCTGCCTGCGAAAGATGAAGCTTAGTCGAGAGGAGGAAGCCTCTATAGCCGCCAAGATGGGACTGCTGGGATTGGATCTTGTCGGGCGCAGCGACTGGGATGCGGTCAAAAAGCACGGCCTGGTCGCGACAATGGTGCCCGGTGCCGGCTCGATCAGGAAAGGTCTTAACGATAAATCGATGCATCCTAAATTCCTCGAAGATTTCAAAAATAACATCAAAGCAGCAGCCGAATATAAGTGGCCTAACGTAATCTGCATGGCTGGCGACCGCAAGGGAATCAGCGACGAGCAGGGTATGGATAATTGTCATACCATCCTCAAAGAGGCAGCCAAGATCGCCGAGGATTCCGGCGTGACTATCTGCATGGAACTGCTCAACAGCAGGGTCAACCACCCCGGGTACATGTGCGACAAATCCGCGTGGGGCTTCGAGCTGTGCCGGCGCGTCAACTCGCCGCGATTCAAGATGCTGTACGACATTTACCACATGCAGATTATGGAGGGCGACCTGATTGCCACAATCCGCAAGAACATCGACATGATTGGTCATTTCCATACCGCCGGCGTTCCCGGCCGGCATGAACTCGACGAGAACCAGGAGATTTATTATCCCGCGGTAATGAGGGCGATTGCCGAGAGCGGCTACCGGGGCTATGTTGCCCACGAGTACACACCTATGCGGGATCCGATGAAATCGCTCGTGCAGGCCGTCCAGGTTTGCGATGTTTAGGTGGAAGCCGGAACAATAATAATCAAAATGTACTGGAAAGCTTAACCGGTTTGATTGCCGACACTGCCGGAATTAGATTTGTTTGGCTTTGAATCGGCTTTGATTTGTTTATATGAATCCAGGCTACAGAGGTGCGAATAATGAATGATAGAACGAACCAACCGAAATCAGCGGCGCGACGAGCGACCAGAGCAGGAATCTTCTCTTTCAATTTCATCGCCCTGCTATTCATACTCGCCTGCTTCGTTCCGCCCCTGGTGGCAGTCCCGCTGCGCATCTATATCGTTACCGATCTGGAGGGAGCGAGCGGCGTGTATAAGTTCGCACAGACGCGAGAACCGGGCCATCCGCTGGGTGAGAAAGCGAAGGAGTACCTAATGGGCGACATTGCCGCCGTAGTCCGCGGGCTGCGGTCCGCCAATGTGTTCGACATCGTAGTGATCGACGGGCACGGATCGCAGGCATTTATCCCGCACTTGATGGAGCCGGGCGCCAGGTACATCACCGGCAAACCGCGTCCTGGACCGCTCACGGGCCTTGATGATTCGTTCACCGGTCTGATCCAACTGGGTGCCCACGCCATGATGGGCACGCCCGACGGTGTGCTCTGTCACACACAGTCGTCGCGATCGGAAAACCGGTACTGGTACAATGGTATCGAGTCCGGCGAGCTGGCTCAATGTGCGCCCATCGCCGGGCACTATGGCATCCCGACTATCATGGTAACGGGCGATGAGGCAACCTGCCGGGAGGCCACGAAATTCTTCGGGCCCGATTGCGTTGCGGTGGCCGTCAAACGAGGCATCTCGCGAGAAGCTGCGGAGCTTTATCCGTTCGACGAGACTCACCAGGCCCTCTACGAGGGCGCCCGGCGAGCAGTGGCCGCCATCCCGAAATGTAAGCCCTACAAACTCTCGCTTCCTATCCAGGCGAAAAAGGAGTATCTGGTCTTTGACAGCCCCTCCGGAAAGGGTCGCCGGATCAGCAAGGAGGGCACCATCGAAGACGTCTTGAAGCTGATGAATTTCTAAGGCGATGCGGGCTATGAGTCCGAAGGATTTAATTGTCTTCAGTATACCTAAACAAGACACAGGATCGGGGTGGGATGGTCGGCGCCGGGTGGCTCAAGAAGCATAAAAAATGTTGTATATGCATACAAGATTTGGTATCATTGACTGTGTAATACCAATTGTGATTATGATTTGCGCTTTGGTCATTTCGACCGAAGGGCCATAAAGTGGCCCGAAGTGGAGAAATCTATTTAAAAGGATTTCTCGACTCCGCT
>DQCG01000442.1 GCA_003533825.1 Phycisphaerales bacterium | reverse complement strand
ATGTTTTGGCCGTTCCCAGGATAACTTTAGGGCCGGAGACGACCCTTGTTTTAACTGACGATGTAAAGTCGAACATGGACTTTACTGCATAGGTCAACTCTGCCGCCGCCGTCCGAACAGTCGAATTCGAGCCTTCAGCAACTATGCTTTTGAACAGACTCTCGCCGAGCCGCTCGGAGGGAGTATTGTATTGCAGCCACGTACTGTAAAGGGTGTGGTCTTCTTTGCGGTACATGTATGTTTCTACTTTTGTATCTGTAGGAATCGTGTCTCGCCGGTCTGCATAGACCGATTTGGTCGAATTGTGTATTTTGCGTATATCTGCATCGGTCAGCACCCTGTTATAGATGCGCAGATCGTCCATGAATCCGATAAAGCCTTCCCCTGTGGAAATCTCCGTCAGACCCTGGCGCCTGAGAGGTTCGGTTTCCACCGTTGACAGGTCAACGACCGAGATAAGCTCGCCGTCCCGCCACCCGATGATCCTTCTGTTCTGATCATCGTAAGCCACGGCGAAAAGGTGCCATACAGAATCGTCTACTGAAGCCTTTGGATGCCCATAGAAGGCCCATTCGCGCATGTCGTAATTCGGCCAGTCGTAATCCAGGATCAGGTCCCAATACCTGAAATCATCTTCGCCGCCAAAACGCACCTGAAAATCGCCCCGGTAAGCGTTAATCTCAACAGCCTTATTGTCATATTTCACGAGCGTGTTTCTACCAGTGACGGTGTTTAGCCAGAAGCATATCGTACCTCGTGAAATGGCCAGAGGCGAGTCCTCGGATGCCGGAATCCGCATCGGATCGGCGTCGGGCATAAATCGAACGCACGCATGCCCTTCACCGAGAGAATAAATAGTCCCGCCTTCCAGCACGGCGTCGTAGCCGTTGCCGGATAGATCTTTGCCTGTGCCATCGTCAAAGTCCCAATGCCCCACAAGGGATGTTGAAACATCGTTGGCCCAGCCCATTCGGCCGGTTGAAGTGAGCAAAAACATCACAACCACAACAAGAATTTGTTCACGTCTAAAAAAATCTAATAATTTGACATATAACGTTCTGGTCATTCATATTCTCCCATTTCTCCCGAGATATTATTTTTTAGCCGGAGCATCCCGATATGGCTACATCGCGCGGTCGTCTCACTAAAACAGCAACGATGTTGACAGGATACTATTGCAGGTAAGTATATTGGATTGGATGCAGATGGCAAGAAGAACTTATGAAAGCAAATGGACCCATACCGAATCAAACGGCATAGGCCCATATCATGAGCATTTAATCGATCCTGGTCTACGGTTCAGTCAGTGAATTATCCTTCAGCCAGTCTTCCTGTAATATAGCCAGATCCAGATCATCGACTTTGCAGTCACCGTTGAGGTCTCCGGGATATGGCTCGTAATCAGGCAGTGATTTTGCCGCCTCACAACCGTCGTTATACACGTTGATCGTGACCGTATCCGAACCGGTTTTTTCACCGTCTGAGGCATCCAACTGCAAGACATACTCGCCCAGAGCTGACAGGGTAATGCTCGTATCCTCGGCGCTCGGATCGGTAATCACGGCATCAGGGTTATTGGGATCATTGGGTTCGCTAACCACCGTCCACTGCACTGTATAAGCTTTGCCATAGGTGACGGTCGTGTCCAGATTTTTTGTCCTGACGCCGTCGTCGTCCAGCCAGGTCAGTAAATCGGGACCTGCGTCCACCTGGGGAGCCTGATTATCTGCCAGGAAACTGAAAGTAGGTCCAAAAATGGGATCATTGGGATCGCCGAGATAAGTATCGATCGCCCAATAGTACTGCGTCTTTGGTTGAGTTTGCACGACAATGGAACTCACGTTCTTCCGGCTGACGATCCGGATGGCTTCCGGGTCGGCAAACGAATACAGGGCTTCCCAGTTGTCGGTAAAGTAAACATCAACCAGCACCGGCTCACCGGCTACACACGGATCGGGCAAAGTCCAGCTCAACTCTAGCGCGCCGGGTTCCGCAAATCCACCGTTGATCGGATTCGGATTAAGTTTGTGAACACCCTTTACCGTGGTTTGGCCTTCATTCGTGACGTCATAATCCAACTGCACCGTGCCGTCCCCGCCATGGGCGGTGATCCAACCGTTGTCAATAAATCCCTGAACGTCCGAGACAGAATTGCCGTCTATTATCAGCGTGCCGGCGGTGATATCCAGCAAGCCATACTCGAACATGTGTAAGTTACCGCCTATACTGATCGTTCCACCATTCAGATGCACTTGGGCTGGTGAATCTGGATTGCCCTCCGTCTCTGGAATCTCGAAATCATCCCCAACGATAATCGTACCACCGGTCATATTGATGGTGCCCGGATTGCCACCTGCCACCTCGAGGTCACGATTAATAGTTATAGTGCCGCTGATCATAGTAAGTGTCGCAGACCCATCGTTCTTGCCTAATAGCAGGTCATCCTCGGTAACCAAAAGGGTTCCCCCATCCACCGTCAGTGCTCCCCCTTCTGAATATCCAACGTGCACTCTTCTGGCCACAGCGCCTTCGTCGGCTATCGTCGGGCCGGGCAGGCCATTTCGGATTTTGGCCCAGTGGGCATCAGTGGGGAACTCGGACCAGTTCTCCGGCGTGAACCAATTGTGGTCACCGGTGGCATCCGTCCAGGTCGCGTCTTGGGCTTGAACAATACCCACCAGAGAAAAAGCCAGAACAAAGCAAATCAAGTTAATCAATCTTGCAAACATAATACTTCTCCTACAAAAAAGGCTGACATAAATATGTCTTTGGATACGCACCAAAACACCCATTCTCCTCTATTAGCAAATCTGCAGGGATTCTACAGGCCGAAAGGCCAAAATCCACAGGTTACATTAACTATACCAAATTAACTGTTTCTCTTCAAGAAAAATTTTTCTTTTCAAATATCACCGTTCCATGAAATAGGCTTGTATACGGGCATTTACGCTCCAAATTGCCGGTGCGACGTCAGGGGCGAAAATTGGTCAGTTTTACTTGCTTTGCATCGTCGTCGTACACAATGTCGGCCTGGGCGCCGATGATCTCGACCTGGGCTTGGGGTTTTTCGTAGCCGCCGTCGAAACCGCTTTTTCGATTCCCTCTATATGCGAACAATACCAGGTCTCCATTTTTGGCATAGTCGTAAGCAGAAACATCGACGATTAGGCGCTCGCCCATATAGGCATCGAGATTCAGATCCTGGCATTGTATGGGTGTCACACCGCTTTTGTGAGCGATGAATTTAGTAGTCGTGTTGCCTTCGCCGTCGCCCGTTCGGTATTCTCCCCTGACGTTTATCGATTCTATTTTGCCATTGCTGTCGTCAACAACAAACATCCCCTCGTTGAGGCTCAATTTGCCGCAGCTCAATGATCCGCCTTCGATTACGTAACGGCCGGTTGTGGTATCGATATCAAGGTTTCTGTCGATTTCCACCGTTCCGCCGAACTGCCGTGCCACGCTGTCGGTGCGGTCAACAATAAGCGGCCCCTTGACTTTGAGCGTGCGTCCGTCGGGAATGATAAACGTCGATTCCTCGTAGACCCGAATCTCGAACTGGCCTTCGATATCGCGATCGAGTGTCACTGTGACGCCGTCCTCAACGACCCGGCTCTTTCCGATCAGCACCCGCTCGTCAATACTGTCATCAGGCAGGCGACCGGCGTCGTCACCGGCCCATCTCAAGCGGGCTCCATCTCGTCCGGTCTCCCAGTTGGCCGGCTCGCCCCAGATTCCGCTGCGCCTCGGGGCGATAGATGCCGTTCCTTCCTGCTCTTTTTCTTCAGGGGGCATCATCGGTGGGATGGTGGGCTGAAGCTCGCCGGCGATAGATACATTCGTCAACACAACATTTTCAGCGTTTCGAAGGTGCATGATCGGCCCCTTCTCGAGTTTGTCAATGGTAACGTCTTTTATGAAGACGTCGTAAACGAGCGCGGCTTCCACTCCCTGTAGGGATATTGTCTCGTCGTCCCCATTTTCAATATGCACATCCTCAATGTTGATATTGCGGATCTCTGTCGGGAAGTTGCCGCCACGATACCCGTGATAGTTGTTTCTCAATCTCAGAATCCGGGCTTTACCTACATCGAGGTTTTTGATATAGATGTCTTTAATGAATCCACCTCTATCCAGGTTCGACTTACAGTACAGCACGTTGCCGCTTTCATACTTGCTGTCGTAGAAGAAGACGTTGCGGACGCCGCCGGAAATCTCGCTGCCGATAGCTATACCGCCAAAGTTAGACGGCATGTTGCGGATAACAATATTTTCGCACGCGCGGCCTTTACGCCACGCGCTGTTGTCCCGTCCGGCTTTGATCGCCAGACAGTCGTCGCTCTGATCCAGCCAGCAATCTTCAATCAGGACATCCGTGCACGAATCGGGATCGAGTCCGTCGTTGTTGGAGTTATGGCTGTCGACCACCAGCCCCCGTATGGTGACATTCGTACAGAACGTCGGATGCACACACCAGAACGGATAATCGAGAATCGTAACGTCTTCGATGAGCACATTCGTACATTCGAAGGGTTCAAAAAACGTCGGTTTGCCGTAGATTTTTATATCTTTGACGGGAACATCTTTGTGGTTCAGTTCGCGCAGTTCTTCGTTCGTTATCGTTCTTGGTTTAAGTTTCAAAGGCCACATTGCCCATGAATTCTCAGCCTGCCCATTGAGAGAACCTTTTCCCGTAAGTGCAATATTTGTCTTTTGGAAGGCATAGACCAATGGTGAATAGTTGTAACACTCCGTGCCTTCCCACCGTACTCTAACATGCGGAAGATAGTCGTCAAAGTTCGTGCCGAACATGATCTTGGCGTCTTTGGTGACATGAAAATTGACGTTGTTGTCCAGGTGGATGGGGCCGTTTGTAAGCCATGTGCCTTTTGGGATGACGACCCGTCCGCCGCCGGACTTCGTGCAGGCCGCGATGGCCTTTTTAAATGCCGTATTGCAGTCGGTGACACCGTCGCCGACTGCACCATAATCTGTCACGACAAAATCGCGGTCCGGAAATGTCGGCGGGACTATGCGGCTTAAAATCTCAGGCAGCAGGTCCCAGCCTTCGCGCGTTCCGGCCGCAGAGCGCTTTCCAGCCGTATCGGCACAGCCGAAGGCCAGGAAAAAGGTAAGTGTCAGGAGTGTGAAACATGTGTTTCTGCAAAAAGTTTTTCTAAGGATTGTCTTGTTCATTGATTTGCCGTTCCTTTCTATATAATTTCTTTGGCGCATTCTGCGCCGGCAATTTGCGATCGCGATACGGCAGCATTTCGCGCTGAAATAAGCCATACTTTGTAACTTACGGCAGCTTTGCCGGGATAATGCTTTATGTACAATCTGAACGTAAGCCAGAGTACACAGAAACTATCAAATGTCGAGAGAAAAATAGGGGCGAACACATCTGAATTATTGATTTGAAGGTTTTCACACTTGGTAGATCGGACACTCGAAGTGACGGTGTGCAAAAAAGCAGGAAAAGGTAGCTTCTCGACAGAAGAGTTCAAGTTTTTTGGCGGTGTCTACGTGACAATCCGCCGGGACGATAAAATAATTGGTGCAATATCAATTGGCTTTTGATATAATACAGCTTTATGTGAAGGATTAATGGGAAATTCCAATTCCTATTATCTAAGGTGATATTGGTTGGCAAATTGCCGGTTTATAGGAGGACACGCAAATGAAAACCAAAAACGTTATAATCATGTCAATTATCCTGATGGGTTTATCAGGTTTCGCCGGGGCGGACGATGTTTATACCTGGACCGGTTCGATTAGTGACGACTGGATGACGGCCGGTAACTGGGATGTTGAAACGGTTCCTGCAATGGGAGAATTAGGGGATGATGCAGATGCTTACATAGGAAGCACGACGTCTCTGGCGTGGCCGGTTATTGATTCAGGTGATATGCCGCCTGAAATTGACGATCTCTGGATTGCCAATGGAAGCGGTCTCAGTGGTGAGCTGTTGATTCAAGGTGGCGTGAATCTGGTATGTAACGATGATATCAAGATATGCTACGAAGCAGGAAGTGTGTCTGCAAAGTTTACTGTTAAAGGGGCCGGCACTACGGTTCTCGGTAAGAAATCACTTGAACTCGGAGAAGAAGGCACTGTGGTCGTCGATGTGGATGGGGGTAAACTGGAAATTGGCCAAGAATCCAAGCCCAAGTGGAATATTCTTGTTGCCGCTGGCGCCAATTCCAACGTTACCATATACATTCGCAACGGTGGCTTAATTGAGCATCATGGCGACTACGCAGAAGACGACCGCGGGGGCCTGAAAATCGGCGACGGCAAGGCTTTGATTGACATTGGTTCCGATAGCGGATCCGGCGGCGGAATATTGAAACTGAAAAATGACGTTACTGAACATGCCCGGTCTTTGGCCAACGAGGGCATCATCGTCGCCGACGGCGGTACCAGAGATGTTCAAATTTACTTTTATGACGGTTATACGTTCATTACCGCTTCTGCACTTACGACGCGGCTCGATCCGAGTCCGGCCAACGGTTCGACCGTACCCGACGGCCCCACCCAGCTTAAATGGACTCTGCCCGAGCCGAACGATCCGGCAGGCATCGTAACCTGTGATGTCTACTTCGGTACTAATCCCGACGTCGAGGCCAATCCCAAGGTTGTCATCGGCCAGGCGGTTGAGTCAGTATCCGTTACGCTGGACCCCGAAACAAATTACTATTGGGCACTTGACCTGTACGACTCGAGCTTCAGCACCACTAATCCGATTTATCTGAGCCTGATTTACACATTCAACACGTTAAACATGGCGCCGGTTGTCGATGCCGGCGATGATGTTGAGACTTGGCTGGCCGACGGTCCAAGGGTAGTCCAGCTTGACGGTGTCGTCTCTGACGAAGACGGCGGGCCCGGGCCTGCAACGCTTGCATGGACGGTGATTGCTGAGCCTGATGAATTAAATCCGGCCCGGATCAGCGATCCTATTGCGGCAAATCCCACGGTTACGGCAATAGAGTCTGGCTCGTATACGTTGCAGCTTGAAGCCGGTGACGGCGAATATACTACTGCCGACACCCTGCAAATCGTAGTGTATGCAGATGCCTGCGAGCACGCCAAGAATCAAGATGGATTCGCACTGTTACCAGGGGATATCAATGAGGATTGCATAGTCAATGAGCTGGACTTAGCAATATTGGAAGAACACTGGCTCGAGTGGAATTACACCACCGAATAAAGTATGCGGAACACCCCCTGTACTATGAATAAACGTACTCTGCCTGTTTTCCACTGAGAACGCAGGCTTCGAGCTTTGCAGCCTGCCGCAGCAGATCATGGTTTTGTTAGAGTACCTAAGAACGATCCCTGTCAGCTAAATAATATTGCAGAGAGAAATCCTGATTTGATCAGACAATTTACACAAAAGTTGCAAAAGATGTTAAGATACATGGTTGAAAATATATATCCATAGTATTGCGAAAGGACAGTTATGTTGAATTTACGCACGTTGAATCGTCGTGAGTTTATGCGGATTTTTGCAGCAGGTGCGGCGGGTTTGGGCCTGGGAAGTTGTCATGGCGGTAATACGAAAGGAGCGGCAAAACAGCAAAATCAACCCAATATTGTGTTTATTATTGCTGACGATCTGGGCTGGGGGGATATCGGCTATCACAGCTCAGAAATCCAGACCCCCAATCTGGATCGCCTGGCAAAAAAGGGACGGGTATTCGATCAACATTACGTCATGCCCACGTGTACGCCGACGCGAGTGGGATTATTGAGCGGACGGTATCCCAGTCGGTTCGGTGTACTCTCGCCGGCTTATGGGAAAATCTATGACGATGATACTGTGACCTTGCCGGAGGCGTTGAAATGCAGCGGCTACACCACACATATATCGGGTAAATGGCATATGGGTTCGCCGCCTGAGTTTACGCCGATGAAATACGGCTTTACGTCTTCATACGGATATTTTGCCGGGCAGATTGATCCCTATACACATCATTATAAGACAGGTGAGAAGTCCTGGCACCGCAACGACAAATACCTGGATGAAACAGGACATGCCACGGATCTGATTACTGATGACGCGGTGCGCGTGATCAAGGCCGGGCACACACAACCCTTCTTTTTGTATGTCGCTTATAGTGTACCGCACTATCCTTTGAAGGAGCCGGAAAAGTGGTTGGCGATGTACCCGGAGATTAAGGAGGCATCACGCCGGTGGTTTGCTGCCAGTGTAACGCACATGGATGATGGTGTAGGTAAGATCGTAAATGCCCTGGATGAAACCGGACTTAGAAAAAACACGCTGCTGGTTTTCGTTAGTGATAACGGTGGTCAGAAGAGCTGGCATAGTGATACTCAATATAAGGGCCGCTATGCCAGGCTGCCGCATACGGTATTGGGTAATAATCTGCCCTTACGAGGCTGGAAGGGCGACTGCTATGAAGGCGGAGTACGGGTGCCGGGATTCGTGAATTGGCCACACACAATCTCGGCGGGAAAAGTTGAGGCGCCGGTCCATATTGTCGATTGGATGCCGACATTGTGTCATGTGGCGAGTTTTACACCAAAGCACAATCTGCTATGGGACGGTCAGAATATCTGGCCCATCATCAATGGCAAGACAACTCAAGTCTCGGAGCGCACTATGTACTGGAAAACACCTAATGCTTCGGCTGTGCGCAAGGGGGACTGGAAATTGATCATTTCCAATAAGAATGGTAATAGTGAGTTGTTCAATCTGGTGAGCGATCCCTATGAGAAGCATGATCTGGCTGACCGGGAAAGCGAGCGTGTGTTGGAATTACAAGCCTTGTTGAAAGAAATAGCGGCCGAGGATCGGGAGAGGATTTCATAGGAGGCTAAGTTGTCGTACATTGCATTTAATCAACTGATTGAAAGGGCCGGACAACAGATTTTTTCGCAGGTGCTGCGGTCATCGGGCAAGGCAAGAAGACGGGGCGCATGATGATACAGAATAAAATATTGGCAAGCTTACAGATGTATATCGGATTACTGGTGGTTGTTATTGGCTCTTCTGCGGACGCGGCGGTGTATCGCATCGATTCACAGGCTGACTTCGATTACTACAAAGAGGCTCAATTTCATCCGGGTGACACTATTGCCTTTAAGCGAGATACTGTTTTCAGTGGAATGTTTTCTCCCGGCGGAAGTGGAACGGTTAATGCCCCCATCTGTATCAGTATCTATGGTGAGGGCCACAGGCCGTTAATCAATGCGTTGGGGAAAAACACCGCCGGCATCTTTTTGAAGAATGTGGAATTCTGGGAGATTGACGGGATCGAGATCACCAATACCGACGGGACCGACGAGGATCAGGGAGTATTGTTTGGCATCTATGTGTTGGCCCGGGACACGGGCATGACCCACCGCCATATCCATATCACCAACTGCTATATCCATGATGTCAACGGAAAAGTTGCCGGCAAAGGCCGGGGCGGCATTCATATCCGAGTGGAAGGAGAGAAGCCGGCGAAATTTCATGATGTCCGTATAGTCGGCAACAGGATCGATAGAGTCGGGGGAGTCGGAATTGGCAATAGCTCCCCTCATGCGAAAGTTCTTTTTGATACCGCGCCGGAAGATAATGGCGCAAACTATTTCTGGACCAGTGTCTATGTAGCCGGTAACTTTATAGACCATACGGGCCGAAACAGCATCATTGCGCGTGTCAGCGAGGATGCTGTGTACGAGTACAATACCCTGGCAAACAGCAGCCGCTACAGCACGGGCCACAGCATCTTCTGCTATAACACCCGCGGCATCAAGATTCAGTATAACGAAGTATACGGGAATATCGGAGAAGGCGGAAAAGACCGGGGCGCCTTTGATGCGGACTATAACTGCACCCATACCTATATTCAGTATAACTACAGTCACGATAATCTCTGGTTTTGCGGCATTATGAAACGGCCTACTCGTTATGTGTTTATACGCTACAATATAAGCCAGAACGATCGGGAAGGCATTTATTTCTATGGCTTTGAACGTGAGCGGTCGGCAGACCATGTCTATATCTACAATAATACCCACTATGTGAGTAAGGATTATGATGTCGAGGTATTTTGTGAGAACCGCACTCCTTTGAATTCCGTGTTTGAAAACAATATATTCTACTTTGAGGGTAAGGGATGCTGGGGTAAGAACAGCAGGGGAATCAACACGAGGTTCAACAACAACATGTATTTCAATATCCCGCCGCACGAGTCCGACAAGAATCCTGTTGTGGCCGATCCCCTCTTTGTAGCACCGGGGCAGTGCGGAATCCGTATTGATATGAGAACCCGGGAATCGCTGCTTGGATATCGGCTGACATCAAAGTCTCGTTGTATTGATGCTGGGATTATTATTCCAGACAATGGGAGCCTGGATTTCTGGGGCAATAGAATCATCGACCACAATCCCGATATTGGGGCGCATGAATGGAGCTCCGAGTAAGTCACGAGAAAGAATAGGTTCTAAATCAGCCCACCCTTGACACCGGTCTGCTCCAGAATATTCCGGCCGGTTTGGCCCTGAGCTTCAAGGGAAAATGGAAACTGTTGCCCCCAACCGCGAGAACTAATATAATTATAATGCAGGAGAAATAGTTGTGAAAAAAATGATTTTGTTATCTTTAATCTGTTTGGTTTTATTAACCACCGTGCAGGAACAAATAAGAGCCGACCCGTTCCCCGTAGCCTTTGGGCAAGGTGGGCAAATTAAGATGCTCTACGATCGCAGGCAGAGACCTCAGTCGGTTTATCTCAATAAAAAGGTCCATATTGTTTTTAATGCGGGGGGACAAATCGGGGCTAAGCCCAAGGCCCCGACCAAACCTATGGCCGTCACTTATGATCCGGCTGCCCGCGAATTCTCCGAAGCAGTAACACTCGGGCCTGCAAAGCGCGACCATCACTACGGCCCGGTTATATGGGCTGATGAAGATAATTATTTGCACGTTCTTTTCGGCTGCCACAGAACCCCCGGCACACACCTGATTTCCAAACAACCCGGAAGTATCGGAAGCAGGCTGGAAGATTGGAATCAGGGCCATGAAATCGCTCCGAGCATGTCTTACCCTACTGTGTACCGTATATACGATAACAAGGAGTTGATTTATTACCGCACAGAAGGGCACATCAGTTCCTGGACATATCGGATTACAAGTGATAATGGCAAGACATGGATCGGACCTGCAAACGATGTAACTGATATGGATATAAAGGGCAGGTTCGAATGGTCATCATACCATTGCACATGGCCGAGTAAGGACGGTAGGTTCCTTCATGTTGTTTTTTTCACGTACGACGATAACAAAGAAAATGATCCTGTGAGATATTACAATCCTCGATACAAACACCAGGTCAGCAATGAATGGAAGTATAACCTTTACTACGTCAAAATCGATCTGCAAACGCACGATGTGACCAACTTCGATGGCGCGAGCATGAAAACGCCCATCGACATAGAACAGACCGACGCGAAATGCAGGATTTGGGAAACCAAATGGCGCGGGGCCGGAGTGCCGCCAACCATAGCTCTCGACGAAAACGGAGATCCTGCATTCCTGCATGTGCTTTCAGAAGAAACAACTGAAAGCCATAACTACTATTTTGTCCGCCGGGAAAACGGAAAATGGAAGAAGACGCCCATTACACACTCGAGCCATCAATGGAATAGCTGCCATTTAGCCAGAGATGAGGGTGGAACATTGCACGCCTATCTGATCGTCGGCGATGGGTACCTCGATACAGACGGTTATATGGATAGCTACGGAGGAGGAACCGTAGAGGAGTGGGTCTCTGCCGATAAGGGAAACACATGGGGCAAGCACCGGGACCTGACACCCGATGAGTCCAAATATCCGGATTGGAAATACAATAATATTCAGCCGGTTACAAGACCCGATGGAAGCATTGTGGACGGGATGCTCCTTTTCTACGGCTGGAAAGACAAGGACGCTCCCGAAGCTAAAGCATTCCTGCTGCATGAGGAATAATTAGACGGCTTTGCAATAAAAAAGGACGTCGTAAAATGCTGAAAACGGCCCAATTTGGGCCATTTGGACTTGACATCAGGGGGCAGGTATGTTAAATTCTTATAAGGAGTAGAAAAAACAAGATTTGGCAACTGTATGATTAACGAACTTGGTCTGTTTTGCCGAACCGGTTCATATCACAATCTCATTTTGGCAGGCAGATTAAACGAAACAGTCAATTTAGGAAGGAGTGTACCATGCTTGGAAAGTGGACATGTTTAGTTTCCGTTGTTTTGGTAGCAGGTCTAACCAATACCAGCCTGCCGGCTGACTGGACGGGCTCTGTTAGCAGCGACTGGTATAATGCGACAAACTGGTCTGGCGGGGTGCCCGACGCCGGAGAGAACGCCGTGATAGATTCATCTGGCCCGCTAACCTGGCCTATTATTGACGGAGGTACTGCCACTACCGATGATCTCAGAATTGGCTACACTGCTAACTACCAGGGCGAGTTGACAGTAACCGGTGGGGCAGCACTGAGTGTAAACGGCGAACTGCGAATCGGGCGTAAGTCGAATGATGGCAGCGGGCAGGCAGTAGGAATATTTAATGTCAGCGGCGAGACGACAACAATCAATGTAACCGAACGCATAGAACATGGGCGGCATGGTCACGCCACTATCAATATGAGCGGTGGTTATCTGCACTGTGATGCTGAGCTGCGAATGGCCTACAGATTCGATGGTTCTGGTACGGTTTATCTGAGCGGCGGAACGATTGACCTGGGTGGCGATCCCGGTATAGACGTCTATGGTAACGACGGCGTACCGGACACCGCCTTGATAGACATCTCGGGGGGCACGCTGACCCTGGCTGGTAATCAGGTGTCTATGATCGAGACTTTCATCAACGACGGTATAATAATCGGCTACGGCGGTGAAGGCACTGTGTCAGTATCGTTTGAAGGGAATATCACTACGGTAGTGGGCATTGGGGGCCCATCGACTTCCGAGCCTGATCCTGTTAATGAGAAAATGGATGTACCTCGGGATGCGGTCCTTAGCTGGAAACCGGGAACAGGTGCTGTTAAACACGATGTATATTTCGGAACTGTTTTTGACGATGTGGAGCAGGCTTCGACGACAGTAGACCCGGGAAGTGTTTACAAGGGCAGCGTAAATATAAACATGTATACTGTCGCCGAGCGCCTCGAGCTCAGCGAGACTTACTACTGGCGGGTTGATGCCGTCGATGCCTCAAACACCATACACAAAGGTGATGTCTGGTGTTTTACCGTCGAGTTATTCGCTTATCCCATCGAAAATATTATCGCTACGGCTTCGAGCAGTGAAGAAGGTAAAGAAGCTGGAAATGCCGTGAACGGCTCCGGACTGGACGACAGTGGTTTATTGCACACCAATGAAAGTGTAGGTAACATGTGGCTGAGCAGCAAAGAGGGACCTCAGCCAAGCTGGATCGAATTCGAGTTCGAAAGAGCTTATAAGCTGCACGACATGTGGGTATGGAACTCGAATGATAGCCTGGAGTCACTGATCGGCTTAGGATTCAGGGATGTTACTATCGAGTACTCGGCAAACGACATCGACTATACGACATTGGGCACTACTCACCAATTCGCCCGCGCGCCCGGTGAGCCCGGTTATGCACACGATACCACTATTGATTTCGAAGGCGTTGCGGCAAAGCACATCAGGCTTACAGCCAACAACAACTGGGAAGGTATTTTCGAGCAATTCGGCCTCAGCGAGGTCCGCTTCTACTACATACCGGTCCATGCAAGACAACCCGATCCCGATTCCAAAGCTACAGAGGTAGATCTGGATTTATTCCTTGAATGGGGAGCAGGAAGAGAAGCTGCCGAGCACAAT
>DQCG01000016.1:387-14944 GCA_003533825.1 Phycisphaerales bacterium | reverse complement strand
CGGCGAAATCGGAGAAAGGGCGGATTACGTCTCCACGGTAATAGAATCCGAAGAAGCCAGCTTCGGCAGAACGCTTGACAGGGGGATAGAAATTTTCGCCGGCGCCGCCGAGAGGGCACAGAAATCCAAAGACAAAGTCATCAGCGGCGAAGATGCTTTCCAGCTTTACGACACATTCGGCTTTCCGCTGGACTTGACACAGCTCATGGCCCAGGAACGCAGCCTAAAGGTCGATACGGCGAAATTCTCCGAGCTCATGGAACAGCAGAGACAGCGAGCACGGGCGGCGCAAAAGGATGTTTGGTTATCAGGTGTGAGTAATATCAATTTTTCGGCTTCTGCCGAGCTTACTGTTAATAAAAACTTGCCGGAAACGGAAGATTTGCACAAATATCACACGGACCAGTGCGACGCGGCGATAGCTGGTTTGATTGACGGCGACGGTTTCAAAGATAAGGGACAAATCGACACCGGCGCTCAGGTTGGGATTGTCCTCGATAAGACCTGCTTCTACGCCGAGGCGGGCGGACAAGTCGGCGACTGCGGAATTATCCAGTCGGCCAAGGCCCGGTTCATCGTGGAAAAAACTGTAAAAATCGCCAACTGCATCGTCCACCAGGGCAAGGTCGCCGAAGGCGCCTTCGATATCGGTGAAAAGGTTCATGCAGTCGTCAGCAAAGACAGAAACTCCGTCAAGAGAAATCATACCGCCACACACCTACTCCAATGGGCGCTGCAGGAAGTGCTCGGCAAATCAGTGGCCCAGCAGGGAAGTTATGTCGGCCCGGATTATTTGAGATTCGATTTGACCTATCCAAAGGCGCCAACGGCCGAGCAGCTCGGGCAAGTGGAAGAACTGGTCAGGGAGAAAATCGCCGCCGACCTGCCCGTGACATGGACTATAATGCCCAAAGACCAGGCCCGGAAACTCGGCGCGATGGCACTGTTCGGCGAGAAGTACGGGGATGAGGTTCGGGTCGTAGCTCTCGGCGCCGAGGATAAGAATGGCATTAATGAGGCTTTCAGCCGGGAGTTCTGCGGCGGCACGCACGTCGACAGGCTCGGGGTCATCGGCGGCTTCAAGATAATCAAAGAAGAGAGTATCGCGGCCGGTGTCCGCAGGATTACCGCCCTGACCGGCTCGGCGCTCACAAGCCACCTCGAAAAAGGCAGTGACATTGCGGACGAGCTTTCCGCGATGCTGAAGGTCCCATCCGAATCGCTCGTAGAGCGGGTAGGCCAGTTGCTAAAGGATAATAAAAAGCTCGCTAAAGAACTCAAAGCGGCGGCCCGGCATTCCGGCACAGATTCCATGGCAGAGGCCAGGGGACTTCTTGCAAAAAGTGAGAAGACAGGCGAGGCCTCCATCGTAATCGGCCAACTGTCGACAACCACCGTCGAGCAGGCGCGAGAGGCCGTCGACATGCTCAAGAAAAAAGCAAAATCCGCCGCGATTGTTTTGGGCTTCGACGATGACGGTAGGGCAACGCTTCTGGCGGGTGTGACCGACGATCTGGTTGCCAAAGGTCTCAAGGCCGGCGATATTGTCAAAGAAATAGCCCCCATCGTTGACGGTGGGGGTGGAGGCCGGCCTCAAATGGCGCAGGCTGGCGGTAAAAATCCGAAAAAAATCGGCGATGCCCTTACCAGGGCGGGCGAAATAATAAAGCAAAAGCTGGGCGGCTGATTAGACGGATTGCAGGCAGCTTGCCGGAAAAAATATAAACCGCAGCGAATTTCGACTGAAGAAAACCGGCTCCGATGCGTCCTGTTAAATAGAACGGCTCTATGTCATGGTTCCTGCTCATGGGCCTGTTCAAAAAGTCCTATAGTGACGGTTGAGATTGCCGCGCGATTCTTCGAATCGGCTCCTTGGGGCCAGGCTCGCAATGACATAGAAATGCGATACTTGTCATTGCGAGGAGAGCAACGACGAAGCAATCTCGGCTTTTTTAACTGGCTCGCATAAGAGAACCGGTCGGCCCGGGAAATCGCCGAAGCTGTAGAACCAGTAAATCACTTAAGAGGGAGAAGACTTAATGATTCGGTTTTACTGCGAACACTGTGCTCATAAAATCAGTGCCCGGGATAAGGATATTGGCAGGCAGGGAAAATGCCCGAAGTGCGGCAAAGTTGTAATCGTACCGACCGAATCGACCATTATTGATTTTCTCTGCGAATACTGTGACCGGACCATAAGCGTCCCCAAAAGACACGCAGGCAAAAAAGTCGTATGCCCAAGATGTAAAAATATGTTTATCATCCCTGTAATTCACGCCCCCGGTTCCGATGCAAATCAGGATTATTCCGGAGACCTGATAGACCGCACAACGGATTCTACCCATGGTTTAACTCTTATGGACGTCCCGGAAGAATACAAGCTAAAAGAAGAACCACCCGTCAAATCCAGTGTCTACGAACAGGCTATCGACCGACGGCAAGAGTCCGAAGAAACCGAACCTGAAGGTCATCGCAGTTTGCCCTGGTTCATAGATATATTCCTCTATCCCATAAGCAAAGGGGGCCTTAGCACTATCGGGATTATTCTTTTTTTACGGATACTAACCGACTTTGCAGCAGCAGGGCTGCTTATATTTTGCCTATGCATCGGAGGAATTTTAGGTCTTGTTATCAAGATTGTCGTTTATTACTCATACATCTACTGGTATTTTACCGAGTGCGTGCGTGAAAGTGCCCGTGGCGGTTTACGAGCACCGATAATACTCGCCAGCATGCCGGGGCTTGGCGATATGGTTCGATATTTTTTCAGGATATTGTCATGCTATGCAATTACCCTTGGACCAGTAACCTTTTATAAGGGTTATACATATTTCACCGATATCGAAACGAACAACGTCATTCTATTCGCATTGCTGACCTATGGGATGTTTTTTTTCCCAATGGGAATACTGGCTGTCGTTATGTTCGATTCGGTCCATGGACTCAAGCCCGCTTTACTTGTTCGCTCGATTGCGAGTACTTTCTTTCACTATTGTGGTCTGGTTATATTATTCTACAGTCTCGGCATTCTGTTTACTGTTTTGTATAGCAGGATAAGAATCGTATCTATCAGAGGCAGTTTTTTCTCGTGGTTCATACTGGTATATATTTTGTCGAATATATTTTTACTCTATACTCTATTAATTTCAGGTCATCTGCTCGGCCGCTTCTTCTATAGGTACGAAGACAAGCTCTACTGGGAAGTTTAATAAATGGTTTGAATTTCAAACTCGGAAAAATGGTACTAAATTTGATGACATGGATGACATAAAGATACATGAAGAAGAACCGCCGCCGGCTGATGAAAACAAGCCGCCCTGGTTCATCGACATATTTCTGTATCCGTTCAATTTAGCGTGTGTTGCTCATCTTATAGGTTTATGGCTTCTTCTTTTTCTGCTTTGTCCGCTCGTAATAGCACTTCTGGGTTTAGGCATAGAGTATATCCCGGTCGTGTATTTCCTGCCGGTTGCATATACGCTGTATTATTTTGCCGAATGTATTCGTGACAGCGCTTCAGGCGCCCGCCGCGCCCCCGACCTTCGGGCCAGCCCGGCTAAACCCGACAGGTGGGATTATATTTCCCAGTTGTTAGTTGTAGTTGGTTCTATTGCCGTTTGCTTTTCGCCTGTGGCCGTGTATTATGTCGTTACGGAACGAAGCGATTTGATTTACTGGCTGATATTGGCGTGCGGCGGCTTCTTTTTCCCGATGGTTCTGCTTGCCGTAGTGTTGTTTGATTCGTTCAGCGCCTTGAATCCGATATTAATAATCGGATCGATATTCCGCACGTTGCCGCCGTACTGCGGGATGGTTCTGTTCTTTTATGCAGGCGCATTGTTATTTATGAAAATAGATTCCCCGGCAAACCGGTTCTGGCTTTTATCGGCGGTGCCTTTTTTCATCAAAGGCATGCAGCTTTATATGATATTTGTTACAGTCGGATTATTAGGCAGGTTCTATAAGCGGTTTGAGAAAAAGCTTAACTGGGAAATATAACAATCGGCTTCAACTGTTAAGTCGGAATGATGGAAAGAATTTTAACACAATGAAGATACTCGAAGAAGAACCTCAGTTGGCGGATGAATGTAAGCTGCCCTGGATTATCGATGCATTCCTCTATCCAATCAGCGCCTCCGGCATGATAAATCTTGCGGTCTTCGTGATTGTTCCGGAATTAGTCTCTCTCCTGATTTCAGTACTGGCATCGTTCCTGGCACCCTTTCTTCAATTTGGCACTCCCTATATTACCACCTTGCTGACTTTGCCTTTCTACATAGTCTTTGGCTGCTATGTGGTTTATTACGTTGCCCATTGTGTCGTCGACAGCACAAAAGGTTGCAGACGCGCAACCGATCTGCCGATGGCGAATATATTCAGCATAAGAGATCTCGTTGAGCAGACCATTCTTCTGCTTGGCTGTATTGCCATTTGCTTTTGTCCGGCTGCACTTTATTACATTTTCACAAGGCGAATTGATTCATTTTTTTGGTTTCTGGTTGCCCTCGGCGGCTTCTTTTTCCCAATGTTCTTTCTTAGAGGAGTGATGTTCGATTCCTTCGACGCGCTGAATCCGATAGAAATCTTCAGGTCCATATTCAGCACGTTTTTGCCGTACTGTTGCCTTGTACTTTTTTTCATGGTTCTCGGAGGATTAGCCGGAGTGGTTCTGCTCCGTCTGCCGCTCTGGCGTTTTCTGAGGACATGTATAATATTATATCTTGTCTTCGTGCTGGCGCACCGGTCGGGCTGGTTCTACTGGTGGTATAAGGGCAAGCTTGGCTGGGATCTGTGACCTGTGTCGCGGGCATCTTGCCCGCGATTCGAGGGCGAGACGCCCTCGACACTAACTCAATCCTGCTGGCGGATTCTTACGCTTCTGGCATGTGCGTCGAGCCCTTCGATCCCGGCCAGGCGGATAATGTCGTCGGTGCTGGCGGCAAGCATTTCCTGATCGTATTCGACAATACTAATCGACTTTAGGAAATCGTTGCTGGTCAGCGCGCTGGCAAACCTCGCCCGCATTCCGGTAGGCAGGGTATGACTCGGCCCGGCCCAATAGTCTCCGACCGCAACGGGGGTGTAAGAACCGATGAAAATCGCTCCGGCGTTTTGTATCTTTTCGGCGATCTCCCTGCTTTGCCGGCCGCATTGAACCTCTAAATGCTCGGATGCAAAATCATCCGCAATCTCAATTGCCCTGTCCATATCTTCGACAACAATAATGGCGCTGAATTTCTTGAGCGATTCTTTTGCGGCCTGAGTTCTCGGTAATTCCTTCACCTGTTCAGCCAGCTCACGGAGAACATCTTTTGCCAGTGTTTCCGAGTCGGTTACAACAATAGCGCTGCTGTCGGCTGCATGCTCGGCCTGGCTGAGCATATCGGCGGCAATCCACGCCGGGTTGGCCTGCTCATTTGCGATGATAAGAACTTCGCTTGGCCCGGCAATAGAATCGATACCGACATAGTCGTCGGCGACGTTCTTCTTCGCCGCCTGGACCCACTTGTTGCCCGGACCGACAATCATATCAACCTTATCGATGGTCCCGGTCCCCGATGCCAAAGCAGCCACCGCCTGCGCTCCGCCGATTCTGTACACCTCGTCAATTCCCAATTCGCAGCATACGGCCAGAATCACCGGATGGATGCTTCCGTTATGTCTCGGCGGCGAAACCACGACAATTTCCTTAACGCCCGCAATCTGCGCAGGGACCGCCGTCATTACAACGGTCGAAGGCAAAGGCGCAGATGCGCCCGGAACGCAAATACCAACCCTCTTGATAGGAGTGTATCTGATTCCCCGCGGCAAGTTCTCCCGATCGATCAGGATGTCCCTCTGATATGAGCGCACGTTTTCAATCGCCTGGCGCAGGGAGGCCAGAATGTCCTGGTTGATTTGCCGGTTGGCTTTCTCCAATTCGTCTCTGCCGACCCGGAATTGCTCGGGCACCAGTTTTACTCCATCGAATTTCTCCGTATATTCAGCAACGGCTTTGTCACCACGATCGGCGACGTTGCGAAGAATATCAATCACCTGCTGATTTTCCTCGCTACCATAACCGGCAAAACGCGCTGCCCGCATCATTTTCGAGCGAAATTTTTTCAGTCTTTTCTCGAAATCGGCTCCGGCTGAAGAAATGAGAATTTGATCGAGTTCGTGGGGCATTCGCGTGTCCTTTATCTTCCGAAGTTTCCGTGGCTGTAAGTTCGTATCGCCCTTTCCAGCAACAGATAGTTATCGCCTTTATATTTAGTCATAATTCCTGCTATTTTAAATCGCACAGGCTCCGGCTCGGCAGCCTGCTTTTGCTCGGTCATCTCGAGCACCGCGCACGGTAGCAGATGTAAAGAAAGTTTCTGAACATTCCGGCCGAGGGCGTCAGGCACGAATACGAGCCGGCCGTCGTCCCGCTCGACCAGAAACGCGGTCCTGTCAACAAAAACCGAATCGGCGCTTTGTGCATAACTTCGTGCACTCGGCAACTTTCCTTCTTCGGCCGCCGGTTGTGATTTATCAACCGAAATTTCATTAACGTCCGTTATCGGCTGCACGCTGGCGGATGTTTTGTCCCGCGCGGCTCTAAGCTTTTCGATGACCTCCGGCGGCATAGCCAATACATCGTTCGGCTCATCAAGGGCAAGTTTCTGTTCACGCTCCTGCTGCGGCTGCTGCGAAGTTTTCGGCTCCGGCTTTTCGGCCTTCATCATAGGCAGAAAGTAGTTTGGAAATATAAAGTTCCTGCCCCTGTATCTCGTAACCCTGCCGTTCCAAAGCCGGTAAATTGCCGCAGGTCGCTTTTTTACACCGGCAATCATTTTTTCCAGCGCCGACGACGGCAGCAGCTCCAGCTTTGTCCCGGCCTTCAGGACAACCCTGTAATCATTTACGTCCGAAAGTAATTCGAAAAAATACACATCGTTACTATCAGGACCGACCAACGTACCATCAACGCCCATCATGACAAAGCCGTCCCGCAGCAGAGGCGTTTCGTCGATTATCTCGGTGTCGAATTCCGACGCCGCCGCAACAACGCTCACAAAAAATACTAAAATTAAAAATAACGTAATCCTGCTCATATCGATAATTCAGATTTCCCAGCTTTTAATAATCATTAATCATTCATCAATAATCATTTCGACCGCCCGCTTCGGCTCATCCGCCAGCTTCACGAACCTGCTGCTGTCAGCATCTTCGGTCGCGATAAGCTCGATAAGCGGCTTCCAGAATCCGCCCAAGAGTATAACCGGTTTATCCTCCTTAAGAAAGCCCTTATTTTTCAATTCCCAGACCTTGGCCAGTTCAAGCAGCGTTCCCGTTCCGCCCGGCAGGACGATATACGCCTGCCCGAGTTTAACCAAGGTTTCGAGCCGCTCATCCAGCGAGCCGGTAACCATTTCTCTGGTCACATATTCGTTGGCCCTGCTTGATTTGAACGCCGAGCACGTAACGCCGATGATTTCGCCGCCCGCCTCGGCGGCCCCTTTTGCCGTCGCCAGCATAGTTCCGCCATAACCTCCGTTGGCGATGGTAAAACCGGCCTGTGCCAAAAGCCTGCCGGTTTCCATAGCCAGCGTAAAGATCGAATCGCCCGGCATGGCTCTGGCGGTTCCGAAAATCGTTATTATCTTTTTGGACATCATCTCAGCTATATATCAATTAACTAAAAAATACACAATTCGGCAGGCATGGCCACGGTTTTTTGTGTTCTTCTTGTCGGTCGTCCTGATAGTAATCTCGTGTTCACCTCGGCTCAACTCTGCATCAAGAATATAAGCCCAGGGCAGGTGTAGGTTCGAACTCCATTGAGTAAACTGGTCGATTTGACGAAAGGACGACTTATCAATACTATATCCGATAATACCCACATCGGGACCACAAGTGACAAAGACGCCAATAGCAGTACCCTCGAATTTGAGTCTGAGTATCGCACCGGGCCGATCGGCTTTAAGCACAGGCACATTGACAAAACCTCTGCGAACTCCTTTACCATCTCCGGGATTCCAGGCCGCGTCATAGGTAAAGCCATCGACAAGTTCGGCTTCACGAATATTTACATACCGGCCGCGATAATAACTGAACGGATCAAGTGGTTCGGCCGGCATGGGATTGGATTTAACGTTTTCAGGCAACGGTCCGGCCCATGCCGCATCCAGCAAATGCTTCATCGAGCGGAAATAAACATTCTGACCAAAAGGTGAAGGATGAAGATTGCGAAAATCATTCGGCCAGTCAAATTGTCCGGCATTAATGCGTTCATTGACTTCGAGCGCGAGGTTCAGCGAGGGCAACTGATAATGTTCGGCCACTTTTTCATGGTTACGAACGACGGCCGGCACGGAACCTTCATTGTAAGTTTTCATTTTCCCGGGATCGACGAAGTGCATCAAGATAATATCGATGTCAGGATTGAGCATACGAGCGTGCCGGACGATTCCTTCCATACCACGAATTTGTTCGATATCGCTGCGGCCATTGGTCGAATCATTAACAGCGGCTTCCTCAAATAGTAAATCGACCGGGCCGTTTCTGAAAACGTCCCGTGTGAGACGAAAAGCTCCCGGCGTTGAACCCGTTGAAGGTATCCCGGCAGCGATAAATTCAAACCGGGTTTCAGGAAAGCGTTTTTGCAGGTATTGACAGATCATATTCCTCCAGCCGGGATTGTAGGTAATAGAGCCGCCCAGGAAAGCCACACAGCCTTTTTTCTGCCGTTGGAATTTTATGCGGCAGTTTGTCAGGCCGTGCCGCAGATTGTAATGGAACTTGTCGTAATCGGCTGTCGTATGAGACAGTATGAAATCAACGATGGCCTTCGGGTCCTCAAGGCTGTGAGGATGATGGTCCACTCCCGGCTTGCGAATGACGGTGATTTTGCCGCCGAGCTTCTTATAACGATTCTCAATGATATCGGAGTTTTCCGGCATCGGAACGACAGTATCAGCAGTGCCGCAGACATGCAGAACAGGTACGACGAAACGGGCTAACGGCTCAAGATTGTCAATCGGATTGTACTCATACTCCAAAGCCTGCTCGGACGTCAGACCATAAGCTTTCAGACAAGCCTCCCAGGAGGGTTGATGATATTTTCCTTTACCCCGGCCGGCCGGCCAGCTCTTGAAGTCACAGACGGGATTGTCGGCGTATATGCAGGCCACTTTCCCGGGATTCGCACAGGCCCAGTTGTAAACTATAAGGCCCCCCCGGCTCATCCCTTCCAGAGCAGCACGCCGATTGAAGCAATGATGCCCCGTCAGATAATTGTAAAAAGCATTCCAATGATTAACCGCCACGGGAGAACCAAATAGATCCGCCACGTCCATATAAATGAGATGAAATCCTTTTTCCAAAAGCGCCAGGTCCGTCTGAGGTTCATGGCCGAAGAAACGCGCCCTCCATATCCAGGGCAGATGCCTTGCCGGATTCCTGGGTGCAACGACAGTGCAATCGCGGGTATCATAGGTAAAATCGCAGCGGTCATAACCGTGCCAGGCGGATTTCCTGCCGTCAATGCCATCAACTTCGAGCCGACGGGCAAAATCATCACACAGAGAAACGTCAGCCCGAAAAGCCGTAAGCGCAAGAATGAATAGCAAAATTCGTATATTTTTCACGATTCGCCTCTTTGTACTTCTGTCACTCGCCGGCTTTTTCTCGGGTGTAATTCAGAAGCCCCGCCGAGAGAAAAATCTCTCTGTCTCTGCTGGAAAGTTCCAGCCTGCCGATGAATTCAAATGAGCCGTCTGATTTGGCGACCTTGACTGTATAGCTGTTCTTTATCGCTTCAAGCAGATTGTCAATCCGAAGCTCGTCGCCGGGCTCGATTTTGTCGTAGTTCGCCGGATCGGCAAACTCAATCGGCACGATGCAGAAGTTAATCAGATTCGCCTTGTGAATTCGCTCGATAGTTTTGGCNNATCACGGCCCGCACGCCCAGATACATCGGGCATAACGCCGCATGCTCTCTCGACGAGCCCTGGCCGTAGCTTTCGCCCGCCACTATGATGCCGGCCGTCCCCTTATTCTTCAATTCGAGCGCCCGTTCGGCAAACGTCGGCTTGCCTTCTTCGTTGAAGCAGTTGAAAACAACCTTGGCGTATTCGGGCACATTCGAGCGAAGCTTCAGGAAGGTTCCTGCCGGCATAATATGGTCGGTGGTGATTTTATCGCCGCACTTGAGCAATACTTCGCCGGCCAACTTTTCCGGCAGCGGCCTCGGCGTTTCCGGCACGACAATCGTCGGGCCGCGCAGGACCTCGGCTTTCGCCGCCGCTTCCCGGCTAAGAGGTACTTCTATCATATTATCGTTAATGGCAAATTCTGCCGGCAGCTCTATCTTCGGGTATTTCAGGCCGAACAACTCCGGCAGGTCCCGCGGGTCGGTAATCCTGCCTGTAAGGGCCGAGGCGACCGCCGTCTCCGGACTGACCAGATATGCCTGGTCGCCTTTGGTTCCGGTACGTCCGGCGAAGTTTCGATTGAATGTCCGCAGGCTCACCAGGCCGTTGGCCGGCGAGAAACCCTGCCCGATGCACGGCCCGCAGCCCGATTCCAAAATCCTCGCGCCCGCTGAAATCATGCCGGACAATGCGCCGTTATCAGCCAGCATGTTCAGCACTTCCCTGCTGCCCGGTGCTATGGCGAATTCGACCATCTCGCTGATGCGCCGGCCTTTAAGGATTGTCGCCACCATCATCAAATCGGCAAAGCTCGAATTCGTGCAACTGCCGACAACTACCTGTCCCGTTTCGAGACCGGCGATCTCACGGATCGTCTTTACGTTATCCGGCGAAGATGGACATGCCGCCATAGGTTCAAGTTCGGCAAGATTTATCTCTATTACGCGGTCATATTCGGCATCCGGATCGGCGGCCAATGGCTGATAGTCTTTCTCCCGCTTTTGGGCGGCTAAAAATTTCCTTGTTTGCTCATCGCTGGCAAAGATGCTCGTCGTTACGCCTAATTCAGCCCCCATATTGGTGATCGTCGCCCGCTGGGGCACGGAGAGCCTTTCTGCACCTTCGCCAAAATATTCGACCACCCAGCCGACGTTACCTTTTGTCGTCAGGATACTCAGCAGCTTGAGAATCACGTCCTTGGCAGCCACCCAGTCGTTCAGTTTACCGGTGAGCTTAACACCCATAACCTTCGGGCATTTCAGGTAGAAAGGCCCGCCGGCCATAGCAACCGCCACGTCCAGCCCGCCTGCCCCGATAGCCAGCATTCCGATTCCGCCGCCCGTCGGCGTGTGCGAATCGCTGCCCAGAAGCGTCGCGCCGGGTTTGCCGAACCTTTCTAAATGCACCTGATGACAGATTCCATTACCGGGGCGCGAATGATAGGCGCCCGCCTTTGCGGCGACGGTTTGCAGGTACAAATGGTCGTTATGATTTTCCGGACCGAATCCGGCCATATTGTGATCAACGTAGCTGACCGACAAATCGGTTTTCACCGGCTTGAGCCCCATCGATTCATACAGCAAAAACGCCGTCGTTCCCGTGGCATCCTGTGTAAGCGTCTGGTCGATACGAATCCCGATCTGCCCGCCGGCCTTAAGCTCGCCGTCAACCAGATGCCCGCTTAGTATCTTATAAACAAGTGTCTGTCCCAATTTCGTACTCCTTACAACTCCGAAAGCGGTAGTTTAACATAAATACGGCTCCAAGACAAACATTGAGCCGATTGTCTAAAACCGTGTTTCACAACTAATCACCTATGAAACGGGCGGCCTCATGCTCCGCAACACAAGGCCGCCCGTCAATAACAAATGCAGGGACTATACTACACGATCCGGCTATTTGGCGATGGGCTTCCATCAATGCAGTGGATTACCAATCGCGCACAACGATTCCATCTTTACCCACTAAATACCGCTCCGAATTTTTGACCTTCAGATTGTAAACCTTGCCGGTGCAAGGCAATGCTCTTTTTACAACACGATCGACGGCAACAGGGCCCTCTAAAGAGACGAGTTTCGAGCCGCTTGTCAACTCATGGACCAGGGCCCATCGCCCTGAATCGAGCAGGAAATAGTGCGAATCAGCGACACTGATGCGATTGCCTGTTTCGAGTACCACATCGTAGCGGGTCCACGTTCCCTCGGACTCATCGTGGACGTCGATACTGTCGATCTGCTGCGAACACACTGCCTGCTGCAGGCACACAACCGTCCGTGTATTGAACGGCTTGTCAACCATCTGCCCGGGAACGACCTTCGAGATCTGCACTAATGTACCATCAACCCATACGAGAGCATCGGCAGGGAAACACCCCCGCGGCTTCGGTTTCGGAGGGGTAGGGGGGCCGCCTCCGCCATCATGTACCAGCAATGAATCCAATCTATCCTGGGGTTCGCTTCCAATTACAGGCACGCTGCCGATTCTGATATCTCCGCCGTCCCAGAAGGTGTAGATGTTATCATCGTTGATTCCGCAGAACGAAGCTTTTTCCTGGCCGACGTGGATGTCAAGGAACAGTACGTTTTGTGCATCTTCCTGGTGAGCAACGGCATTGCCGTAGTTTACAGCCTCTTTGCCGCCACCAGGAACAAAAATGCCGGGGAACTCCTTTGCTGCTGCACCGGGGGAATCCATCCACGGATTTCTGTCGGCCGCTACCGCCATACCTGGTTCGCTCGATGTGGTCAGAGCGTACAGGCCAAACGGCATATGGTAGGAGTAGCTGCAATGAGAACTTGGATTATCCGTCTCATTGTTATACGGACCGAAATCCCAGAGATCGATAAGGTCCCTGCTGCCGGCACCGTAGTTGGCCGGTTTGAACTCCGAAACACCGGAATCGCCCTTGCACAAAAACGATTTGGGCGTTACTTCGGCATACTTTACCAGGAGGTAGAAGCAGGACGAGATGTTTCCCGTGCCGCCGCTGCCGTCCGCTGCTACGCCGTAAGCATCGAATCGATTGTATGCGTCCCAGCCGGGTATACTCGCAGCCCACACGCTGTTTCTGCCGCCGGCACGGGGCAATTCGTCCTCGTAATCGTTGGCGTAAATCAGCATGGCCTTGCCGATACCGGACAGGTTCGTTCCGCAGACCATTCGGAAGGCGATTTGCCTCACTTTGGCCAGCGCGGGCATCAGAATGCCCATGAGCAGTGCTATGATCGCAATTACGACCAGCAGCTCAACTAAGGTAAAACCTTTACGTTTCATTTTACTTCTCCTTCGCTTTTTCGGAGATTCGCCCGCCGGACCGTTTTTGAGCACTCTTTCAATAAGAAATAAGTGCAACTAACTACCTTGACCGAATCATGATAAGTCCTGCATTAAGGCGTCCCTTACGGGACTGAAAATAAGTAACGTTTAGCGCTAAACGCCGTCTCTTAGCGAATCTCCATGTTTCTTTTCTTCCGCTCAAAAACGGTCGGTTCAAGCAAACTTATGCAACCGGATTCGCCGAGAAATTCCGCGCAATCGGGGCGTTATGCCCTTACGGCTGCCGATTCCTTACGAATCCGGGACTATCACCCGGCAGGCAGGTCGAAGATATGAAACAAAACGAAAATGATAACAACCTAAATTATGATAATGTTTTCAAACCTGCCTATTTTTTGTCTTCCATAAGGGCGCAAGTCCGGTGCGCAAAACTTTCCTCGACTCAAAAGGTTTAAGCCAAACTGAAAAAGAACATCCACTTTGGCAGGCGGGTCAATGATATGATAAAAACAAATAAATTATGATAACGACTCAAATTATAATAAATTCAAGCCTGCCTGTATCTATATACGATTATAACACAAATTAGTTTTCTTTATCAATTAGAATATCGACAAATTCCATAGATTTTCATGAACATTTCACACAATCCGGTCGGCCGCCATGTTTTCGGCCGGCAATTGCAGATATAGATCAAAAGTACGGGCGGTTCGCAAACCGCCCGCATGAGTTTTACAGATTCTGTTTTATAAGCGGCCCGGAGGTCTCCTGTTTTGTCCCGTCATTTTTTTGGCCGAATCGCCAATATCCTGCCGCATCTGGTCCGCCAGAGCCATTAGCCGTTTCACGATTGCCGGGTGCCGGGCGGAGACATCGTGCTGCTCTCCGATGTCGGCGGCCAGGTCAAATAACACCGGGCCGATTTTGCCCTGCTCGTATTTTGCCGGCCGGCCGCCCGTGCCGCCCCGTCGTCCGGCAAGCGTGCGATAAGAATGCGGCAGGTGCAGCTTCCACTTTCCGCTGCGAACCGCCTCCAGCGCAAAGCTGCGATAATAGAAGAACGCTTCGTGCGGCGATTTAGCGCCCGACACACCCGACATCAACGGCCAGATATCCTTGCCGTCAATACGGTGATTGGGAAGTTCCGCCCCGGTCAACTTTGCGACGGTCGGCAGAATATCTATTGTCGAAGCAGCTTCGTTGCAGACGGTGCCGGCGGGAATTTGAGCCGGCCATCGCATAACTGTAGGCTCCCTGTGGCCGCCGTCGAAGCTTGTGCCCTTTCCCTCACGCAGAGGAGTAGCCAGGCCGGAATGGTCGCCATAGCTCAGCCACGGCCCGTTGTCCGAACAGAATATCACCAATGTCTTTTCGTCGATATC
>DQCG01000016.1:0-284 GCA_003533825.1 Phycisphaerales bacterium | reverse complement strand
TTGAATTTATCCGATACGAACAAAGGAACGTGCGCCATCGAATGAGGCACGTACAAAAAGAACGGCCGGCCCTTGTTCTTCTCTATGAACCTCACGGCTCGCTCGGTATACCAGGTAGTAAGCTGCGTCTGGTCCGGATTGTATTCGAGGATCCTTTCGTCTTCTATAAGCGGCAGGTCGGGGAAGCTCCTATTGGTCGGATGCTTAGGCCACATATCGTTCGAGTAAGGAAGGCCGAAGTATTCGTCGAATCCGTGCCGGGTCGGCAAAAATTTGGGATGATG
>DQCG01000017.1 GCA_003533825.1 Phycisphaerales bacterium | reverse complement strand
GACGCTGCACTGGGTCTCGGCAAAACACGCCGTCGAGGCCGAAGTCAGATTGTACGACCATCTGTTTACGAAGGAGAATCCCGACGACGTGGCCGAGGGCGAGGATTTCAAATCCAGCCTGAATCCCGACTCGCTGGAGATCCTGCATTCGTGCCGGATCGAGCCTTCACTGGCGGATGCCAAGCCTCTGAGCCGGTACCAGTTCGAGAGGCTGGGCTACTTCTGCGCCGACAAGGACAGCACTAAGGAAAAGCCGGTATTCAACCGAACCGTCGGCCTGCGCGACACCTGGGCAAAAATCCAGAAGGCACAAAAAAAATAGCAAGTACGGCGGGCAGCTGAAGCGGGAAATGTTTTCTTCATTTGTAGAAAATCATTCTCAACGATGAAACAAGTAATATCACCCCGAAAACCTTTCGCAGAATATCTTCCGGGATGTTGGTTGCGAATTTGGCGCCCACCAGGCCGCCGAAAAAGAAGCCGAGACATATCAGGCCGGCTATTTTAAAATCCACGAAACCTTGTTTGTAATATGTCCACGCGGCGAGCAGACCAATCGGCGGAACCATCAGCGCCAGCGTCGTGCCCTGAGCGGTGTGCTGCGAGAGACCGAACAAAAGAACCAGCGAAGGAATGATAATTATCGCTCCCCCAATACCGATCAGGCCGCTAAAAATACCGGTTACCAACCCCAGAAGCAAATATAAAAATACGTTCATAATACTTTGACCTCGCTTCAAATGCAGCCTGTGGCTTCAGCGCAACTTCGGAACTTCGCAACCACGGCTAACAATAAAATCTCAGCCGAACAGCTCAGTAAATTTCTCCTCGATGTCGGGATGTTCACACAGCGTCTGGCCGATCAGGACCGCCCTTACACCGGCGGACATCAGCTTTTCGACGTCGGCTCGCGTCTTTATGCCGCTCTCGGCGACCAGCTCATCCTTACTATCGAGAAGCCCTCCCAGGCGGCTGGTCGTGTTCAAATCGACCTGCATTGTCGTCAGGTCGCGATTGTTAATCCCCAGAACGCTGTAACCTTTCTTGGGAAAGCCTATCATGCTGCGAACCGTCAGCAGGGAATCGGCCTGGTAGACCTCCAGCAGTACGGTGAGCGTCAGTTCGGCAGCGGCAATCATCAAGTCCATCAGCTCGCCCGGTTTAAGAGCCTCTGTGATCAGCAGTATCGCATCGGCGCCGGCGGCGCGAGATTCATAAACCTGCCAGAGGTCGATGATAAAATCCTTTCGCAGAACGGGTAGATCCACTTCCCGGCGAATCTGACTTATGTATTCGAGCCGGCCCTGAAAGTACTTTTCATCGGTAAGGACGCTGATTGCGTCGGCGCCGCATTTCTCGTAGGTCTGCGCGATTTTCACAGGGTCGAAATCCTCGCGAATCAGCCCGGCCGAAGGCGAGGCCTTTTTGACCTCTGCAATAACGTTTATGCCCCGCCGGTTAGGCTTGGTGACGGCCTTGTAGAAATTACGGCACTTGGGAAGAGAGCGAACCTGCTGTTTGAGCTCGTCAAGACTTCTCTGCGAACGCCGAGAACGCACCTCAACTTTCTTGTCGGCAATTATCTTGTCTAATATGTTCGCCAATTCAACTTATCCTGCAACCTTGACATAGCCCATGCGGAGCTCATCGAGAGTATTCGCCAGCACTGTCTGCTCTTCCTCGCTCAAATTGCCCTTGGTTTTCTCCTCAAGCGTCTCGAGCATATCGATATTGTATTTCGCAAGCTCCAGATCGGGCTCATGTTTTTCCTGCCCCTTGAACTGCAATAAACCCAAAGCAAACAAGGCTTGCGTTGTGAGCATACTGATAAGTGCGGCGAGATTACCTTCCGGCAACGGCCCGCGAGGCCTGTCTTCTTCCTGCTTATCTTTCTTCTCAGCTTCCTCCTGTGCGGCTAATATCTCCTTCTCTTTCTGTGCTTGTTGTTTCCAGTCATCATCGACTATGATTTTTTTCTCCTGCTCTTTTTCTTTGGCCATAATGTTAGGTCCCTGTAAATATCCTTCCCTATTTTCGATATTTTTTCATACTTCTGTCAATATCACGTTTTTGGTCGCGCTTCGCTATAGCCTGTCTTTTGTCGTATTGTCTTTTGCCCCTGGCAAGGGCCAATTCTATTTTTGCCAGGCCCCTGTCGTTAAAATAAATCCGCAGGGGCACAAGAGTGAAACCTCTCTGTTCGAGCTTAGTTTTTATCTTGCGGATTTCCGCCTTGTGCAGCAGCAGCTTTCTTTTCCTGGTCGGGTCATGCTGCCTGGCCCCGGCCTGCCGGTACTGGGCCACCCCGGCACCGACGAGCCAGCATTGCTCGCCCTCAATTCTTGCGTACGAGCCGCTCAGGTCGCCGCCGCCGGACCGAAGCGATTTAACCTCGGTACCCAAAAGTCCGAGGCCGGCCTCGTACTTCTCGATAATCTCGAAGTTCCTGTAAGCCTTCTTGTTGACCGCCACCGGCCCTTCTTTATTCTTATCCTTGCGCGATTTTGTTGCCATTTGCACTATGATAGCAGAAGATATTCGACTTTGCCATAATCGGCCGGCTCAGCAAATTCGATTGGTACCATACAGAGCTTAATCAAGTTCGCCAATCTAACATAAATCCCAGTTTGAAGCAATCGTGCGGTTGGTTGCCGCTAATGTCCGTTTCCTGCTCTCAGCGAATCCAGAAGCTTGCTTATATCATCGGCCATCTTACGCTTTCCGGTCGATTTAGCCAGGGCAAGCGCTTTTTCGGCAGTGGCTACAGCATCAGCCATTCGACCAGCCGACGCATAGGCGCTTGTCAATACGTTCATTACCTGAATTTTCCTGTTAGCGGCTAAGCCGGGATAGCGTTCGCCAAGCCGAAGTGCCTCCTGGTATTCCACGATTGCCTGCTCAAACTGCGAATCTGCAATCAACACGTTGCCGAGCTGCATGTGCGAATCCGGGTAGTCCGGCCCGTTGCGAACTGCCATCCCGGCGGCGTTATAAGCTTCACGCACATCACCCATTTCCTGTAACGCGCTTGACCTGATTACCCAGCCTAAAACCGACTGTGGATGAATCTTGAGCATATCCTCAACGATGGACAAAGCAGCATTTGGCCGGCCGTCACCGATTATCTTTAAGCACGCGGAGAGCAAATGCCGTTCGGCTCTTTGCCTTACGTCAAGAAGGGCCGGATTATCCGGTATTATCGATAATCCTTCCCTGCAATATTTCATTCTCTCTAAGAAACTTTCGGTGCTGTTTGTCAGCAGCAGGTAGGTCGATGCCTCGTACAGCCGCTTGAACTCTGAAAGCCATTTTTGCTTCTGTTGTTCACTGTAGCCCGTCCAGTCGATATGGCGATAAACGGAGTCGCTCCTGATGTCACGAATGAACTTCATGAACATCGAATTGCCGCCGGCTCGATCGTCTGTTACAAATTCAATGAAAGGCGAATAGTCGCTGTTGACGGCATAGCTCTTGACGTGTCGCTCTAAATCCTCCTTATCACCGATATAGCAACTCATCAGATCCTGGCTGTTATTGATGTTTATCAGCGACAGGCTCTCACGCACTCCTTCTTTTCCGAGCTCGTCTTCTATGTATTTCGGCGAAAAATACTGCGGCTGTTCCGAGCCAACCACGAGATAGTACCATGCCGGACTTGGTGTCATATACCAAATCGTAACATGAGGAAACACGTCCATCATCGTGCCTATGATGCTGTTCAGCACAGGGGTCGGCTCGTAATTATGCGTTGGTATCCAGGACAAAAACAGGCCGTTTTCGTTGAGATGATCCCTGGCGCTTTCGTAGTACTCTTTTGTGTAAAGGGATGCATTCTCGGCAAAGTGTCTTGGGTGGATCGAATCGTTCACTATCGCATCGTATTTGACATCCGTCAGGTGGATATAGTTTTTCGCGTCCATATAGACTATATTTACGTAATCGTCCAGACGGTCCCCGAGATTAATATGTTTAAAGAACCGCAAAGAAACGTCAACGACTTCCGGAGCAATTTCCGCACAGTCGGCCCTCTCCGGATTGTGCAGGGCCAGGCACGACATAGTCTCCCCCGATCCGAATCCAACCGATAAGACTTTCTTCGCATTGCTGTTGAGCAGAACGCCAAAATGACCCAACATCTTCTGGTCGCTGCGCCAAAAATAAGTATCGCCTGCTATTCTCTGACCTGATGCATAAAGATACAACGTGTCCTCTTCCGGGTCCCTGTAAAGCGACACAGCCGTAGTGACGCCCTCTTTCACCTCCAAAAGCTCAAGCTGCTGCGGCAGCATCGGGTTGCTGGCCACAACGGTATCGAACAAATTGGTCGGTCCGGCCGCGGCAACGACCGTAAGCACTCCAGCCGTCGCTAATAGTCCGAACCGCCTGAGCCGTTCGGAACTGTGAACAAACATCAGGCATATAATTCCCGCAATCCACACGCCGGCCAAACCGAGAATCGTGATGCTGATCTGCAGTCCACCGAGTGGGATCAGAACAAATCCCGTAATAATACCACCTATCACCGCACCTATTGTATTTGCCGCATAAGCCGTTCCTGTAGACCGGCCGACTTTGTGAACATGGTTAGTCCAGGCCTGCAAAGCTATCGGAAATCCAATGCCCATAATAACGGCCGGCACCAGGAACAAAAACGCGCTCTGCACAAGCGGCTTAATCATAAAGGTCGAAAATGGAATAAGTTTGCTTGCCTGCTCGACTTCCGCATTAACCCGCGGCATGATATCCGACGACCACAATATGAGCACCGGCAGGTAAAACAATCCACACAGGCCCAGTAGAAATAAGGTAACCGCAAGCCCCAGGGCCGGAACCTTCAGGGACTTGACGAGTCCGCTGCCTATTGCCGCCCCGATTACATTGCCCAGCAGATAGATAGTGAGCACCGCCGAAAACACATAAGTAAAACCGCTAAGCAGATGAATGATACTTCGCATCCACAGCAGCTCATATCCTATGCTTATCAGCCCGCTCATAAAGAATGCGGCAATCAGCATATAAAACCTGCCGTCCGGCTTTTTTGCTGTGACCTGCTCGCGGCCCCGCGCTGCGGCATTCTCAGCCGCTTCTCCGCTTACCACCCTGGATAAACGCGACAAGCTCCATCCGCTAAACGCCACCAGAAGATTGAGCGCCGCCGCTATATACAGTGTACCCATAACCCCATAAGCACGGATCAAAACGAATCCGGCAAGGAAGCAGCCTGCCGCCGCTCCGAGGGTGTTCAACGCATAGAGCCTGCCCACCAGATGGCCGGCTTCCTTTTCGAATGCAGTCACAAATCGCCCCAGCAGCGGCAAAGTGCTGCCCATCAGCAGCGATGGCACGAGTAAAATCGCCGCCGATATCAGCACCTGGACTATCAGCAACTGCGCGTTCGTGGGGCCGTATGAGCGATAGAACCAAACATAAACATTATCCGCCACTCTAAGCGCAAAGGGCAATGATACCGCTGAAATCGTCACAAACGTTTCAAGCAAGAAGTACAGCCGCAGCCGTCTGCTAATACGGTCGCTGTACCGGCCCATTATTAAAGCACCGAGAGCCAGCCCCCCCATAAACGTCGATACGACAATGCTCGACGCGTAAACCGTATTACCAAACGTTAGTTTCAGCAGGCGAACCCATACCACCTCATCTATCAATGAGCAAGCCCCGGAAACAAAATAAATCAGCATAATCCAGCCGACACCCGCCCGTCCCCAAACAGTGCCGGCACCACCCTCGGTATCCTGCCGGCCGGTCTCAATTCTCTCCTGGGTATTCTCAGCCATTTTCTCTTCAACTAATTCTGCGCCATGTATCTTTTTCGCAGGTGCTTATTCTAATCCTGCTTTCCTTGAGAGCTAAAGGGCACAGTCTAACATAAACTGTAGATATAGACAAAGTCCAAGTTAGATTAAGATACTTACAAAATTACCGTTTGATAATAAGAAAGCGGCCTTATGCATATTAGCATAAGACCGCTTGTAAACAACCGAAGCAAGAATAATCTATACGTGACTAAACTACAAACACGTACGGTGTTCTATAAGCGGGTTGAATACCCGATTAACGCCGTATTAGAAATCACGTACGACTACGGAATCCTCGCCTACCATATACTGATCCGATTCCTGGATCTTCAGATTGTAAACCTTGCCGGTGAAGCTTCTCGTTGTAACGCTCTTGATGCCGACCGTACCGGTTAGTGTTTTCAATCTTTGGCCACTGGTCAGGTCCTGTGCGGCTACCCATTGCCCGGAATCGAGCATGAAGCAGTGTGCGCACACGACGTTGATAGTATTTCCGCTATCCAGGACGATGTCGCGACAAACGAAAGTACCTTCGTGCTCTTGTACTGTCTCGATTGTCTGGCTCGCAGTGACCTGCGAAATCTGGACGAGCTTGCCGTCCACCATCGCGGGTGTATCAGCAAGGAAACAACCTCTGCCCTTCGCCGGAGGACCGGCACCGGCACCGCCACCACCGCCGGCACCGCCGACGCCGTCATGTACCAGCAGTGAATCCAGTCTATCCTGGGGTTCACTTCCAATTGTCGGCACGCCACCTATCCTGATGTCTCCGCCGTCCCAGAAGGTATAAATATTATCATCATTGATACCGCAGAACGAGCGTTTTTCCTGCCCAACGTGGATGTCCAAAAACAATACGTTTTGTGCATCTTCCTGGTGGGCGATAGCATTGCCGATTTTAACTGATTCTTTGCCGCCGTCAGGATTGAAGAGACTTATGTCTTTGGCGGTTCCACCGGGGGAATCCTGCCACGGGTTCCTGTCGGCTGCTACCGCCATACCAGGCTCGCTCGATGTGGTCAGAGCATACAGACCAAACGGCATATGGTAGGAGTAGCTGCAATGCGTTTCCGGCTCAATACCGAAATCCCAGAGATCGATAAGGTCCCTGCTGCCAGCGCCGTCGTCGGCCGGCTTGAATTCCGAAGCCCCGGAATCGCCTTTGCATAGAAATGACTTGGGCGTCACCTCGGCATACTTGACCAGAAGGTAGAAGCAGGACGAGATGTTTCCCGTGCCGCCACTGCCGTCCCCTGCTACGCCGTAAGCGCCAAATCGATTCAGGGCCTGCCAGTCAGGTATTCTTGCCAGCCACGTACTGTTTCTGCCGCCGGAACGAGGCAGCTCGTCCTCGTAGTCGTTGGCATAGATCAGCATGGCCTTGCCGATACCGGACAGGTTTGTTCCGCAGACCATTCTAAAGGCAATCTGCCTCACCCTGGCCAGCGCGGGCATCAGGATGCCCATGAGCAGTGCTATGATCGAAATAACGACCAGCAGCTCAACTAATGTAAAACCTTTTTTCTTCATCTTGTTCTCCTTTTACTTTTCGAGATTCGCTTGCCC
Organism: Phycisphaerales bacterium; assembly: GCA_003533825.1. Classification (GTDB taxonomy): domain Bacteria; phylum Planctomycetota; class Phycisphaerae; order Sedimentisphaerales; family Anaerobacaceae; genus JAFGPJ01. Next base: position 1,644 of record DQCG01000017.1, on the reverse strand, counting down.
GACCGTTCATATATTACGCTTCGGTTTAGATTTTAAATAGATAAATGCCTACTGTCGCACACACATGAGACACCAAACACCCCTTCTTTCTCCCGCGAATCTCCTCGATTAGTTAATGTAGTTATAACGGTCGGTCCTAATTCACAAAACCGGTTTTTCCAATCAAATTCGTGCAATCAACTCTTCGTAACGCCTCACTTACTGCCTCGCCAACTCAAAGGCATACATACAAAATACAAGCAACAATTCCTTTCGGCAGGTGGGTTCTTGGTATGAAATTGGGACCAAAATTATGATGACAGCTTCAGATTTATAATAAAGAACTTTTCAAACCTACCTGCATCTATAATAAAATTTTAGCACAAGGTAACGTAACTGTCAAATGAATTTCGTCAAATTTTGAGAGGTTCTTGAAACTTTTTTACAATTAGTATATAATCCGCATTTTTAGTCCGGAATCGTGGATATGAGCACCCAGAAAAATTACAAAAATATAAAAAAGCTGTTGAAAAACCACCACCAGGACCATCTATTGGCATTCTGGGACCAAGTAGACAAAGACCAAAGGCTAAATCTACTTGCACAAATCCGGCAGTTAGACCTCGAAAAAATAGACTTTTGGGTAACTCATTTCGTTAAAAACCTTGCTTCTGCTGCAATAAACGCGGATTTTACCCCTGCTTTTTCCTATAGTCCCATTCCAGCAGGCCCTCAGGAGAAACGCAAATATTCAAAAGCCGTTAAATTGGGCAAAGAATTGATATCAGCCGGCAAGGTCGCCGCCTTTGTCGTCGCGGGCGGCCAGGGAACACGCCTCGGATTCGACGGGCCCAAGGGGAATTTTCCTATTAGTCCTATAAAGAATAAAACGTTGTTTCAAATTTTTGCCGATTCCATCGCCGCCGCCTCGCAAAAATATCAAGCCGACTGCCCCTGGTATGTCATGACCAGCCCTTTGAATTACGGCCAGACCAAAGAGATTTTTCGCAAAAATAATTATTACGGTCTGGGTGAGAAAAACGTCTTTATCTTTCAGCAGGGCACATTGCCCAATTTCAGCGCGACCGGCAAAATCCTCCTCGCCGACAAAGCGAACATCGTCTGCTCACCCGACGGCCACGGCGGAAGCCTCATGGCCCTTTACCGCAGCGGCGCCCTCGACGATATGAAAAGACGCGGCGTGGAATTCCTGAGTTATTGGCAGGTCGACAATCCCCTGATAAATATCTTTGACCCGCTTTTTATCGGTCTGCACGTTCTCGAAGAGGCCGGGATGTCCTCGAAGGCGCTTATAAAGGCCGGACCGAAAGAAAAGGTCGGAAACTTCTGCCTGGTTGACGGAAGGGTAACCGTCATCGAATACAGCGACATGCCTGATGAGCTGGCCGAGAAACGAAATCCCGATGGCTCGCTGGTCTTTGAACTCGGCAGTATCGCCATCCACATCATTAACCGCGCATTCGTGGAAAAGTTGAACGCCGACGATTTCTCTTTGCCGCTGCACAAAGCGGTAAAAAAAATCCCGCACATTGACGAGAATGGAAACGCAGTCGAATCCGACGGCGTAAAACTGGAGAGCTTTGTTTTTGATGCACTGCCGCTGGCCTCGAAATCGGTTATATTAGAAACAATCCGGAGCGAAGA
>DQCG01000620.1:3756-5570 GCA_003533825.1 Phycisphaerales bacterium | reverse complement strand
GTATCGGCCGCCGTTTACGATCTCGCTGAAGAGCGGCCTGTGATGATAGAATTTTCGAAAGATAATCCGGAAAACGACTTTTCGGATCCAAGATTAATAATAACGCCAACTCAGACTTACCTGACTTCTATTTCTCACCTGAGACTGGGTCGCAGCAAAGACGGCATCAATTTCGAGATTGACGATATCCCCTCGATCTTTCCGGCAAACGATTACGAAACATTCGGCCTCGAGGATCCGCGGATCAGCCTGATCGGCGGCATATACTATATCAATTACGTCGCGGTCTCCCCTATCGGCGTGACAACCTGCCTGATATCTACGAAGGATTTTAATTCTTACCGTCGTCACGGCGTCATCTTCTGTCCGGAAAATAAGGATGTCGTGCTTTTTCCCGGGAAAGTCGAGGGCAAATTTTACGCCCTGCACAGGCCCGTCTCCCCCCTCTTCAACAAACAGGATATCTGGATAGCCGAATCGCCCGACCTGCACTGCTGGGGAAATCATCGCCGGCTGATGGGACCACGCCCGGGCCATTGGGATGAAGCAAAGATCGGCGCCGGCGCCGTACCTTTCAAAACCGACCGGGGCTGGCTGGAAATATACCACGGAGTCGACCGGAATAACCGCTATTGTCTCGGGGCGGTTCTGCTGGACGTCGCCGAGCCTTGGAAGGTCATTGCACGAACAAAAAAGCCGATTCTCGAACCGCAGGCCGGCTACGAATGTGAGGGTTTCTTCGGAAATGTGGTCTTTAGCTGCGGGCTGATATGCGAGGATGATAACGTCAGGATATACTACGGAGCAGCCGATACTGTTATCTGTTACGCAGAGCTATCTTTGAAGGAAATCATTGAAGCACTGGACATGTAGCTCAAAATCAAAACTGCAGCTCCAAAGAGACACTCCCCGGCGATATTTTATCGGAACCAGAGTTTACTGATTGCCGCCTGCATCTGAAGATCGAAGCATGTTTTTTCACTGCCTTCGATACTTCCCCCCTTTTTCTGCCGATAAACCTAAAATCGTCTATTGGAGATAATGCGATGAATACAAAAAGAAATATATTGGCCGTCGCAGTGGGCGTTATCGCCTGCTCAGCAGTGGTCTGGCTATCGACATCCCTACATGGCGGCCAAAAAACATACGAACTCGAGCCCCACCTTACCATACCTGAATACAAAACGGATGTTGCCCGCATCATGGATTCATACGAACGCCTGATGGAACGGTACATGGACCTGACGGAAAGTAATATATCCATGGTCGGTATGGACATGAAATACGTCATTACAAAGCTGGATTCCATAGACGGCCGATTGACAGAGCTATCCGGGAGAATAACAAGAATCGAGACCGCCCTTGGCATCCAACAGCCCAAAACCGCTGCAAATCCCAAACCGGATCATCAGCCGTAGGTCTTGCCGGCTTCGTCCACGTAAATAGTACCCTTTGCCCGCCCTATCATTTCGGCCGCCTTCGGCACATCATCCGGTTTTGGCACCTTGAAAAGTCTGCCGCACTTCCGGCATCGAATTCTCCGGTCCGCGACGCTGCCGTCGAGCAACCAGGTTTTACAACATTCAGGGCACTTGGCGATAATCTGCATCAGCATATTCCTTACCGAACTTACGTACGATATTCTATACCATAGATACCACAGTTATCCATAATAAACTCATCTACTGTCCTATAAAATCGTAACATCTCAAATATTATCCTCCCTGAAAAAAACACTAATCCGTCTGCCATTCCGTCCGGCGAGATTTCCCTTGATTTCGACTCGTGAATTTGCTATAATGATTCTCGTTGGG
>DQCG01000620.1:0-3704 GCA_003533825.1 Phycisphaerales bacterium | reverse complement strand
TTGCCGTACAAATCTGCAACACCCCAAAATCAGTGATATCGGCACTTCCACCTATACACACCGGCTTGTCGTTACAACAACCTGTATCGACGAGAAGTCCGCGGCACAAATCCTCGATTGCTGCGCTTAAGTCCGAATCAAATCTTTGCTTCATCCGACCAACCATCCAAACTTGGACATTCAATAAAGACAACGATGAGCTACACATCCGGCACAATCCTTAAGAAAAACGTGTGGAAATATCTTGCTTTGACGATTAATATCTCTAAAGAGGATGAAAAATGCAAAGTTGGCTTGTGACAATCCTGCTGTCAGTGGTTTGTATCGGTTGTGGGCAACACAAATGTCCGGCAAGTACCGCCGCCGAGCAGAGCACCGAAAAAGAGCTGCGCGACATTATTGGAGTGACGCACGTCGACGGCAAGTATTGTTTGACCGACGAAGACTTCCTGAACGAGGGAGCCGATCAGATTTTAGCTTTAGGCTCACGGGTGATAAAGGTTTGGTTCCACAATCCACGCCGGTCATACTCTTTTAATTCGAAGTGGCCGGAGATGAACAGTCTGGTTGAGGTAGCAAAGTCACCCTATTTCAGGGAACTGTTCGACAAGCCGATGACGACCTATATTATGATGTGCTTTTCAATGGGCAGAGAGGCAGGCTACTGGAGGAAGGGTGTAACCGAGGAGCAAAAACTGGATGAACAGCGCCAGTTTTACGAACTGGCCAAATACCTGTTGACCACGTACAAAGGAACCAGTAAGACCTTTATATTGCAGCACTGGGAAGGTGACTGGCTGATTCGCGGAAATTACGATGGGAATTCTGATCCGGCGCCGGAGGCTATAAGCGGCATGATTGATTGGCTTAATGCACGGCAGGCCGGCGTGAATCAAGCCAGAGAAGAACTCGGACCGGATGGAGTTTGGGTGTATCACGCGGCCGAGGTGAACCGTGTTGTCGGCTCTATGAGGCAGGGAAATCCTAATGTGGTAAACACGGTTTTACCTCACACCAAATTAGATTTGGTCTCCTATTCGGCATGGGATGCGACAACGGCGTACCCTGAGGATTCACAGGTATTCCGCAAGGCGCTGGATTTCATAGCGGCCAACATGCCGGATAATCCCGATTTCGGCAATCGAAATGTATACGTGGGCGAGTTCGGTATGCCTGAGAACAAGTTTCCGGCCGAGCAAATCCAAAAAGTGATTCCCAACGTCGTGGCGACCGCCCTCGATTGGGGATGCCCCTACATAATATATTGGCAATTATACTGTAACGAGATGGAGGACCGCAGAGAGCTGCCACCCGTACACAGCAACAATGCTGTCCGCGGTTTTTGGCTAATACGACCGGATGGCTCCAGGGCCTGGACGTGGGATTATTTGTATGGATTATTGAGTTTAAACGGCCAAAAGAAGTATTGAAGTTCATACCGCAGCGTATTTGCCATCAATCCAATACATAACACCGATTAGCAGCTCAAAGGTCTATAGATTGAGGATTTTCGGCATCTACGGTATTGGTTAGTCCGGAGGCAAGCCCAGGCAACAGAATTCTCTTTCAAGAAGCTTCTCCTTACAGCAAGAAATTTGCATTGTGTTACCGGGGACTAATTGTTATACTCATTATGTCTTCTGAATTGGACAGGTCAATGAGAATAGTCGGATGGCCCATGCGTACCGAAAGCTTGTCAACCAAAGGTGCTGTCACTTCGTTTTGTCACGATAGTTCTTTATACAATGGAAATATCTGTTTAATCCGGTTCTTGTCTGCGAGGTCACGGCTGTAACACGAACAAACAAAGATCACAATCCAAACTTAAAAGAAGGTGGTCGGATGAAGAGTAGCACAAACGACATCAATACTGTAGCCAAGACACTCCTTTTGTCGGTTATAATACTGACAATCACGGGCGGGCATTATCAACTCCGGGCTCAAGAACAGGGAATGCTGCTTTTCGAAGAGAATTTTGATAATATACAAGTACATGATTGGGAGTTGGAGCCTGGGTGGATTGTTACAGAAGGTATGCTCAGGGGTTCAGGTCACTCCTGGGCAAGGCCGTCAGTCGAACCATGGCAGGACTTCCGTTTACAGTTCCGCCTGAACCTCCAACACGGACGCATCCACCTAATCTATCGCCTTAACGACAAAGGACGCTACTTCATCGGGTTTCATGAGAATGGCTCCTATTTGAATAAGCAGTACTGGCCTGATACTTTCATCAATCTGTCAGGTCGGGAGGTCGCCACTCGTGATCTGGATCATTGGTATCAAATTGAAATCATAAGCTCCGGATCGAAACTGCGGTTCTTAGTTGACGGGGAACTCGAATGGGAGTACACAGATCCCGATCCCTTGAACGGGGGAACCTTCGCCTTTGAAACCTTGGAAGATAGTGCTGCGTATATCGATGACATCCGCGTATTCGGTCAGGTTCCTGATACTTCTCTGACCTGGGTGCGCACCGGTGGTCCGCTGGGCGGGCTGGGCTATGACGTACGGATGCGGCCAGACAATCCCGATATAATGTATGTCACGGATGCATGGGCGGGAGTCTTTATCAGCACTAACGGTGGACAAACGTGGCAACCCTCCAACCAGGGTATCACTACCCGTACAGGTGAATCGGGAGATGCAATTCCGGTTTTTTGCCTGACCATCGATCCACATAATCATGACACTATTTGAATCGGTACGCAGAACATCCGGGGTATTTTTAAATCGACGGATGCCGGGCAAACGTGGGTTGAGAAAGACAATGGCATCGTCGAGCATGAAGGTATCACCTTTCGCGGTTTTACCGTTGATCCTCGCTCCTCCGACATCGTTTACGCCGCGGCCGAGATATCCAGCTACGCATGGAGCAGCCAGCCGGAGCAGGGCCGGGAATTCGATAAGACAAAAGGTGTGATTTATAAAACCATCGACGGCGGTGATAATTGGACTGCTGTCTGGCGAGGCGACAACCTGGCCCGATATATCTGGATCGATCCCGGCGACTCGGACGTGCTCTACATCTCCACCGGTATCTTTGACCGGGAGGCAGCCAACTCCGATCATACGGTTAACAAACCAGGCGGAGAAGGCGTCCTAAAGTCGACAGATGGCGGCCAAACATGGCAGCCGGTAAATAACGGGCTAAGCAATCTTTATGTCGGTACACTTTTCATGCACCCCGAAAATCCGGACATCCTGCTGGCCGGGATTGGCAATAATGCCTATTTCGATGGCGGGGGCGTGTATCTGACCACCAACGGTGGCACATCATGGCAGGCTGTTGTTCCCAATGAAAACATAAATGCGATAGAGTTTGCAATCTCGAATCCCAATATCGCCTACGCTGGGAGTGCTGGGACCGTTTACCGCAGTAGTGATTGTGGGCAGACCTGGAGCAAGGCCTCAACCGGAGAAAACGGCTGGGGGTCGCCGGGCGTTCGTGCTGGTTTTCCCATTGATTTTCAGGTCGATCCGAGAGATCCTAATCGTGTCTTTGCAAACAACTACGGCGGCGGTAATTTCCTAAGCGTCGATGGCGGCCAAACCTGGACGGTGGCCAGCGATGGGTACACAGGTGCACAGGTGCGTGAAATTGGCTTTGATTGGCTTTGTTTTCTTCGACATTCATAGTCGTACAGCACTCGGCAACACGCTACTGCTCATAGTTGTCTCCCAGCTGTAAAGGGCGGAGTAAAATC
>DQCG01000707.1:5898-6649 GCA_003533825.1 Phycisphaerales bacterium | reverse complement strand
GACAGAATAACTACCAGCCAAACCGGTAATACTAACCACTTTTTATCTTTTTATCAATAACGAATAATCAATTGTTAATAATCAATTCTTTTGCCAAATCGGCCAGCTTATTTCTTTTTATGGCCTGCCTTATTTTGGCCATAAGCCGTTGGTAAAAGGTCAGGTTATGCNNCGAATTAAAGAAATGTCTCAAGGTGCCCCGGCTGAAATTTCTGCAGCAGTAACAGTCGCAGCCGGCTTCGATTGGCCTGGTGTCTTCTATATGTGTGTTGTTCCTCAGCCGCAGAGGGCCGTTTTCGGTAAAAGCAAAGGCGTTTCGCCCGTTTCTCGTCGGCAGGACGCAGTCGAACATATCGATGCCGGCCAGGACGGCGGCAATTATATCCGCCGGTGTACCGACGCCCATAAGGTAGCGAGGTTTGTCCTTCGGCAAAAGCTGCGTTGTATGGCTTACTGTTTTTATCATATCGGCGTGCCCCTCGCCCACACTTAATCCGCCGACGGCGTAGCCGTCAAAGCCCGTTTTGACAAGTTCTTTGGCACAGTATGTACGCAAATCGGGATTTATACCGCCCTGGACAATGGCGAAAAGCATCTGGTTTGGTTTGTTATGGGCCTTTTTAGAGCGGACGGCCCAAAGTATGGTTCTCTCGACGGCTTTTTCAAGCTCCGGCGTATCGACGCCGGATGGCGTACATTGGTCGAAGCACATTATTATGTCGGCGGCTAATCGATTTTGTATTTCCGTCGC
>DQCG01000707.1:0-5780 GCA_003533825.1 Phycisphaerales bacterium | reverse complement strand
AGCTTTTCAACCGTCTCGATCCCGGGCCTGAGCAGCAAATGGTAGGTATTGCCCAGGATGATGCCGGCGCCTGTTTCCTTGAGCTGCTGCGGAGTAATTCCTTTTACCGCCCCGGCAGTACCGACCGGCATAAAAACGGGTGTCTCGATCTGCCCGTGAGCGGTATGCAGCAAACCCAGCCTGGCGGCGGAGTTTGTATCCTGATGGAGAATTTCAAAGTCGGCCATTTGTTATCTGAATATTACTGAGATTATTATCTTTCTTGACTCAATCGTTCCACGTTTCCCGATTCAATAGATACTAATAATTTTGGATCCCGGGTAAAAATATGAAAGTATCTGCTTTGTGTTTTTGCCGTCTCTTGCCATTCCCTGGGCTCCGCATTGGCACATTCCGACGCCGTGACCCCACCCTCTGCCGGAGAAGAATGCCCATTTATTACGCAATTTTACGATTTGGCAGATTGTGCTTCTGAGCTTTCGGCCGGTTGGATCGATTGTCAGGCGAAAATCCTCGGCTCTGAGAAAATCGCTTTTACCGGTCGAACCGAAGAGTTTAACTTTGGTCAATCGAGAAAATTCTCCGTAATCACTATGGCTTGCGGTAGTAATGTTCGTGATTTTTCCGAGCCGCTTGAGCTTTGAATATCGTTCCAGAAGCTTGACTGATACTTCATCCATATCGAATTGAATCATCGGCCAGAAGAAGAACTTGGGCTTAGCCACATCCTCACAATAGGGGCAGGGTACTCCAACCAGCGGTTCGAAGGAATCGCCGAACACATTTTTACTGTTCTCGGTATGACCGCCACACGTCGAGCTGTAGTAGGCGGGAAAGATATCTTCATGACCGTCGGGGTGTTTGCAGGTAATGACCTGGCCTTTAGTTTGATTAACTGCATGCCAAATCTGTGCCGACTCGGCGGCCAGACCCCGGTAAACCTGGTGGGCCGCTGTCTGCTTCAGATCCCAGTTGCGATTGGCGCCGAATCGCTTTTTAATGTAAAAGCAATAAGTTCTCGCCGCGATTGCCTGGGCTTTGAGTGCCTCCGGCTCCCAGTAGCCGGGCATCTCGGCGCCGACGACGCCGGCTAAATATGGCTCGGGCGGAACCAGGTTAATCACATCGAAGGAACTACCGTCGGGATTGATTATAAGCTTTACCTTTCCGCGATAATCGCTGCCGTTCAGGTTGAATACATACGGATCATCTGGGAAAATGACGATTTTGTCGTCTGCAAAGGCCTGGCCGGCGACCGTGATTCCGCCGTTGGTCAATTCAATGCTAATCGGAACATTGATTTGGCTGAAGCGGGCTTGCGTAATCTGTGTTTGTGGGTCGGTCCGGTCGTTGAGCACGCTAAATGGGGAGACGGTTTTTAATGTGCAGCCTGTGACATCGTCAAGCAGTAATACCCTTACCCAGAACTCCGGTTCGATATCCATCTGGACGGTGGGTATTGTGAGCTGGCGGCTCTTACAACCGCTGAGTATCAACAGCACAAACAATAGGATAGCCTTTTTACCGCTTGATACTCGAAGAAAGTGGCTTTGTGAGACCATCCGCGAGATGATTTTCCCGGGATTTGATGTCAGTTGGATTGTGTTGGACAATGTCAATTTACCTGATAATGATCAATCGGTTAGTCCAGGCTTCGCAGCGATAATCCAAGGTCGCCGAGGGCTATTTTGACTTCGTTCAGACTTGTCACGCCGAAGTTTTTACAGCCGAGGAGTTCAGCATCAGTTTTAGATGCTATTTCGCCGATTGAGTGAATATTGAGCTTTTGCAGGCATTTTCGGGCACGAACCGACAATCGCAGGTCATCGACCGGTTTGTTCGTGAGCCCTTCTTCCTGGTCTTCATCGACGGCCTCGTCGGTCATTTCCCCCGAAGAGAGCTGCTTGTCCTCTAGGGCCATCCCGAGGTATAATGCCTTTGGTTCGAGAATAGTCTTGATTTCTCTAAGCGAAGTTTCACCAAAGTTTTTATATGACAATAGTTCTGTTTCGGTGATATTCAGAAGGTCGCCGAGCGTCTCGATCTTCATTTTTTTCAGGCAGTTTCTGCTCCGCACAGACAACTCGAAATCAGACATCGGGGTCTCGAGAATCTGACTTTTGCGGGTCTTTTTCTTTTCCTTTTCCTCGTCGTAGAACATCGTTTTCGAACTTTCGATGTCTTTTTTGAACAGGATTGCTCGTTTGTGATTAGGGTGATTCGCCAGTACCATATCGACACATTGAGTCGCCTTTTCTAATTGCTCGCTGTCTTCATAAAGCACCGCCAGGTTCAGCAGGGCACTCACATAAACCGGTGAGCTTACGGCAATCTGCCTGTAGTAGTCGATGGCCGCTTCTTCATCCCCGGACAAATCGCAGCGAAAGGCCAGGTGGAAAAGTGCCCTTTGATGACCCGGAGATAATTCCAGGGCGATTTTGTAATTGTCGGCTGCCTCCTCGTAAAGCCCCTCGGCTTCCTGAAGACGCCCAAGCTGATAGTGATACTCGGCACTTACGTTTTCGAAGTTCGTGCAGGCTTTGAGTTCCTTCGCCGCGGCCTTGAAATCCCCCGCGTAGCGATATGTAGCGGCTTTTTCTAGTTTTACATATAACTTATCGACTCCAAAATCGATACTTTTCTGCAAGTTTTCGATCGCCTGATTGAATTCGCCCGTCCTGCGAAGTGCAAAGGCCAGATAGATGAATTTCTCCTGGCAGTCAGTACCTTTGGAAAGTTTCTGGGCTGCTTCGTCGTTTCTGCCAAGGATAAAAAGGCCGATTCCCGTTGCCAGACAGGCTTTCTGGCCGGTTCTGGACATATTCGATTCTACTTGTTCGTTTAAGCTTATCATGTTCGCTTCGCCGGAGTGGATAAACTCAGACAGCGTCTTAATCTCGTCCATCGACGGCAAATTGTCGGCAAATAAGTCAATTCCAGGTTCCGTAACTGGTCCCATTGAAACTTCTCCCTATTTAGTATCTCGTATTTATTATTGAGTCTTGTGCAGTACACATCACGCACAAACAAGCGGGTATTATAGTAAAGCTCCGGAGATTTGCAACAGATTTTTTCTCCGGGCCATAATAGGGGCAATTTTATGGCCCACATACCACAGAGGGGCTATATTACAATTGCCCCTGAGGCATTAAATTCCCCTTCTTGGATAGCAAATCGAAAATCGTAAATTGCTTTGCCATCCCTTTTCGCCTTAAACCTCATGAATTGGTAAACGTAGGGCTATAGCAACAGTTCCAACGACACTCATAATTTTGCCGGCTGATGCAGCTACTTAATGATATTTTGCTTCATTTACTTCTTTTGGATTGGTTGCTGGAAGAGCATAAAATGGACTTTCCCGCTGTGAAAGCCAAATACGGTGCCTGTGCTTCGATAGAGCCACTGCACGCCGCCCTCGATAACCTTGACTTCACGTCGATTGTCGGGCTGACCATAGGTCCTTGCAACATCCTGTGCGGTGGAGCCCATGCCGATGCCTTCTCTGGTTCGAACTATACATTTTTTAACATGCTGAGAGTCGGTCTTGCCAATGTCACCACAGTGGAATGCATAGACCTTACCATCGCGGGCAATGACGGCCAGCCCGGTGTATTGATACACCTGGTCACCAATCTTGAAATCTGGCTGACCAAGTACCTCAGTAATCTTAGCCTGATCTGCTCCGAGCGGAAGCTCACTCATCCCCACGCCCGGCCGGACAATGAATTTGGCCTCATCAATAGGTTTTGGCTCCTCGGCGGGACCCAAGCCGAACAGGGATTCGTCAATGTCAGCGGTGAAGTCGAAGTTCGTTAGTACAAGGTGAAGTCCGTCATCTTTTCCTGCCGGATCTCTGGTTTCTATAGTCACCTCGTGCGGCATCGCGGTTGAGGCATCAGCCCAGATAGTGTAGATGGACATACCTTCCTCGCCCTGGAACTTAAGCGGCTTCTCAACGCGATAACCCACGACCTCAACACCATCTCTTGTTGTGCTGCCAAGTGACTCTTCTGTTCCATCCACCAGACCCCATAGCTCTTCAACGGGCCCGAACATGAAATTCTGCTCGCTTTGATAACGGTTCGGATCTTCTTGTACTTCCCCAGGCATTTTTACCTCACCAAGGTCTTTACCGGTTGTCGTTACCCACCGCATCTGGTGATTGATGGCATCTGCTACCAGCGCAAGGCCCTTCCACTGGTCATCCGGCATATCCCAACGAATCAGCCCCGGCTGCAGGACCATGCCGCGTCCCATCTCTTTTAGTTCACCATCTTTTTGCCTTGACCAATAGGTAAATGTGTAGCCTCTCTGCTGGATGTTTTCAAGAATATCGGCGAATGCAACACCGGCCCCGTCCATGAGGCAAATACCTAAGACGATCGCCAGCAGAACCATCGCGGCTACCGCCAATTTGATCCAGGGCATACGGCTCCGTTCACTTTCACTAAACATAGTGGGCTCTCCTAAAAGTTCGTTTAAAACGTTTGCCTTTCGATCTGCAGGCATGTGTAAACGCAGTTCAGCGGATTTGAATAGCTCTCTCAGGTTTTGGTCCAGGTAATCTTGTTCTTTCATGATTGACCCCCTTGGCATAGGCCCGAATCACCCAATCGTATGAACACCTCTTTGAATGCCTGACGGGCCCTGTGGAGCAACACTTTTACGGCTCCCTCGGACTTGTTCGCTTTGGATGCAATCTCCCGGAGCGACAATCCCCGATAGTAATAGAGCGACAGCATCATTCTATAGTTGCCCGGAATATTGGCTAACGTCATTCGAACAAGGTCCTGCGTTTCTCTCTTTTCCAGCACATCCTGAGGTAGCGGCTCTGTTGCAAGCCGCTCAAAGCATTGCAAAAGATCTTTATCAACACGATCCCATAGCTGGTCCAGTGATGGCATTCCCTTGGCCTTGAGTGCCCTGGATATGAAGTTTCTACTCAACGTCGTTAACCAGGCCTTCATGGAGCCTCTATCGGGATCGTACTCTTCAATTCGAGTCAATGCGTCCAGGAAAGTCTCCTGGACAACATCACAGGCTGCTTGCTCATCTTTGCCCACGCGATAATAGACAAATGTGTAGACATCGTCTGCATAGGCTTCGAACCAGGCTCTCAGGGTGTCAGGTTCTCTGTCCTGAAGTAGCTCGAGTACTTGATTATCAAAACGCTGTCCCATCAGAAAGTAATGTATATGAGATAGGAAATGGTTACACGAAAAAATGATCTGCATCACAAATAAAAGGGATGGATGAAGCAATAGTATGGCTTCATTGTAGTGATTCTCGTCAGGCTAATAACTGAAAAAGGGCAAAAAAAGCAATTATCGTACAGCGCTAAGCGTGATAAAGCGTGGATTTCTGTCTGTGCATGAATGACAAACCTCAATAATCAGCGTTAATCAGCTATTAATGCAAATAATTATTGATTATCCACAGTACGCAAGTATGCAATGCGTAGCACGAATAAAAAACGCCGTCTCACGGAGACCTTGCCATTGACTATTTACGATTTACCCCGTGAGATAGGCTTAACGGCGTTATCTCATGGGGTGAACTATTGATTATTTGATTTCTTCTCTAAGGTCTCTGTACCCTCTGTGGCTAATTAATCTTTATATGAAGATTGCCGCAGTCGCTCGCCACTAAGGGGCAAGCTCCTTCGCAATGACGTAAGTGGGCTATTTTCTTTTTTATACATCCTGAGAATCATCTCAGGTGCTCGCAATGTTGGATCGTGGAATTTTGTATAGAACCCTATTTGAAAAAACAAAGCGTGC
>DQCG01000733.1:11800-14262 GCA_003533825.1 Phycisphaerales bacterium | reverse complement strand
GGCACGATAATTCTTGGAGGGATAATACAGTTAGACCAGCAGAAACAAACCTGGAAGGTGCCCCTGCTTGGTGACCTGCCCCTTGTGGGAGGGCTCTTTAGAAAAATTGGCAACAGCAGTAATGATACGAGACTGTATATATTTGTTAAAGGTGAGATATTGAGGCCCGATGAGTCGTTTGCCGGCCTGCCGGACCTGCAGGAAATATCCGATAGACACAAAATTGCGTTTGAAGAATTTGAGAAGAAATTCCAAAGCTATCAGGATTGGCCGGGCATAGAACCAAAGCCGGTCGATCCGCTGAGGGTCCTTGAAGCACAATAACAATGAAAGATTTGCTTTTACAAACTGCCAGGCGGACCGGCCTCGTTGATGCTGAGCGACTTGCAGGGTTCTTCGAAGAAAACACCGCCCGTGGGCGTGTTGACGAGGCTCTGCTCAACTGCCCTTACTTTACGGAAGATGCCGTACTGAGGCTGTTTGCCGAAGCGCTCGGCTGGGAGTTCCTGCCGGAAATATCCGCAAAGACCGTGCCAATGGAATTCATAGAAGCCGTCCCCGCGATGTATGCTCAGCACCATTACCTAATCGGGATCAAACCGGATGCCGAAAATGGTGAGCTTACAGTGGTTTTATCAAAGCCTCTGGATGCAAACGCCCTGGACAACGTCTCGAAGATGACGGGCTTGCCGGTCAGTGCGGCGGTATCCACCCGCGCCACCATAACTTCTGTAATAGATGTCGCCTATGAGCAGAAAACCACGGTCATCGAGGAGGTCGTGGAAGAGCTTGATTCGCAAAACCTCGACCAGCTCATCGATGAGGTTTCGACCTCGGACGACCTGCTTGACGTAGTAAACAGGCCGCCGGTTATCAGGCTGGTCAACGACATTCTCTTTCGTGCCCTGCAATTGCGGGCCAGCGATATTCACGTTCATCCTTACGAGGCAAAGATTCAGATTCGCTACCGCATCGACGGTATTTTGTACGATACTCTGAGCCTGAACAAGAATGTTCTGCCGTTGATTATTTCTCGTATCAAGGTTATGGCCGGCATGGATATTGCCGAGCGCCGGCTTCCACAGGATGGCAGGTGCAGCGTCCGGCTGGGTCAGCGTGAAGTTGATTTGCGTATCAGCACCGTACCGACCAGCTACGGCGAGCGCAGCGTGCTGCGGCTGCTCGATAAAAGCACCGGGCTTTTCGGATTGAACGAGCTGGGATTGTGCGATAATGACCTGCACAAATTCGATTCTTTGCTCAACCGTTCACACGGAGTTATTTTCGTGACGGGCCCGACGGGCAGCGGAAAAAGTACGACACTTTACGCCTGCCTTAACAGAATCAACTCGGCCGAGAAAAACGTTATTACCATAGAGGACCCAATCGAGTATCAGCTCGAAGGTATCAGCCAGATTCAAGTCGCCAGTAAAAAAGGAATGACTTTCGCCACCTCGCTTCGTCACGTGCTGCGTCAGGATCCGGATGTTATAATGATCGGCGAGGTTCGCGACATTGAGACCGCCCGCATGGCGATACAATCTTCGCTTACAGGTCACCTGGTTTTCAGCACTCTTCATACGAACGACTCGGCCGGGGCGGTCAGCCGGCTGCTGGATTTGGGCGTCGAGCCGTATTTGGTAAGCTCGTCGCTGATTGCAATAATAGCTCAGCGATTAGTGAGAAAAGTATGTCCGGACTGCAAAAAACCCGTCAAACCCTCGCCCCACGAACTAACGGAGCTTGGGCTGGAAGATGTGGATAGTGACAGCGGGAAATTCTTTGTCGGCGCAGGCTGTGAGAGGTGTTTTCAGACAGGTTATCGCGGCCGAACGGGCATTTATGAAATGATGTTGATTGATGCCGAGATACAGAACCTGATATATAAAAGGGAAAGTGCCGGTGCAATAAAGAGGATGGCCCTGAATACTGGCCTGCAGACTCTTCGTATGGACGGCGCCAGGAAAGTGCTTAACGGGACAACGACCATCTCCGAAGTATTGAGAGTGACCCAGGCAGATATAATGTAATTTTATTTACAAATAGTCCGGTTTCAATAATAGTAAATCTATAATGCCGAGATACCACTATATAGCGATAGCAGCGAGCGGCAAAAAAGTCAAAGGGGCGATTACCGCCGAAAGCCCCTATTCCGCGCGAAAACAACTCCGGGTAAGGAGTATTCACCCTTCATCTGTCACCGAGGTAAGCTCAAGAACAGAAAATAAAACCGCATTGTTTTCGATTTTCGGCAAACGAAACAAAACCCAGATAATTGACTTTACCAAGCAAATGGCCACTCTGCTCACATCGGGAATCAAACTGACCGAGGCCCTCTCGGTTCTTACACTGCAAACGTCCGATGTTCGATTTCGGAACGCTCTCTGCGATATCCGGGACCGAGTTGTCACGGGCGAGTCATTTACCGATGCCCTTAAGGATTACAGCGATTATTTTGACGT
>DQCG01000733.1:0-11756 GCA_003533825.1 Phycisphaerales bacterium | reverse complement strand
GACGATTTCCACCTTCATGGAAAAACGCCGGAGGGTCGAAGCGAAAATAAAGACCGCGATGGTATATCCCACTGTGCTGATCTTCTTTTGCCTCGCAGCTATTCTGGTATTGACTACCCAGGTTATTCCGAAGATAGGCAAGGAAATAGCAAGGGCGGGGCGGGAACTACCGTGGATAACGAGGCGGTTGATGGACGTCGGGCATATATTGACAAGCTGGTGGCTGTTATTGGTTATTGCGGGAATAGTCGGGATTGTCTGGGGCATGAGGCGGTTTTTGAAAACCAGCCGGGGCGCTTATTTGCGAGACAAAATCCTCCTGTCCCTGCCGATGTTCGGCCCTCTTATAAAGCAGCGTGTTGTCGCGCGTTTTGCATCTACTCTTTCGACGCTTCTCGGCTCGGGGCTCGCTATGGCCGAGTCTCTTCGGGTTGTCGCCGAGGTTACCAACAACACTCTTATGAAAAGAGCCATCAAGCAGGCTCGTGAGCGGATTCTTGCCGGCGCCGATATCGCAACTCCGCTTCGCGACAGCGGCGTAATCGATCCCGCTATCGCCCACATGGTTGCGGTCGGCGAAAAAAGCGGCGAGCTTGAAACGATGCTTAAAAGTATCAGCGACAATCTCGAAACTTCGAGTGATATAGTTATTGAACGATTAAGTGCCGCGGTTGAGCCACTTATTATAATTATTATGGCTGCAGTAATTGGTGTGATTGCTTATGCGACGATACTGCCGATTCTGGAAGTTTCGGCCGGGAATTTTTAACGAACTCTCTGGGAGGTCACTATGACAGTAACAAGGAGAAAAAAACACTTCAGACACGGTTTTACGATGGTCGAGCTTATGGCAATGCTCATTATTATCGGTTTGCTTGCCACGCTGGTAGTCACAAAGGTCGCAACCAAGATAGACCAGGCGCGTATTACGACCACTAAGGCCAACTTAAAGATGCTTCACTCTGCGGTCAATCAATTCAAGATGGATACGGGCCGATACCTGAGCGAAGATGTTGGATTGATGGAACTTATCGAACAGCCGCCGGACGTGAGGATTTTCGAGACGGGCGGTTACCTGGAAACGACGGAAGTGCCCCCGGACGGCTGGGGAAATGAGTTCAAGTTCGAGCTTTTTCCGGAAAGCGGTAAACAATTTGTAATCAGGAGTTTTGGTCCCGACGGAGAAGAGGGCACAGAGGATGATCTGCTCAGCACAGACGCATACTGATGCACATGGGCGCAACTGTACGAATGCTGAAACGCGTCAAGACGATGTGTTGCCGCATTCATATACCGGCGGTTTTACGATGGCCGAATTGCTGGTTGTTGTTGCGGTCATAGCGCTGTTTGTGGTTCTCGCCCAAATGCATCTTTTCGGATTGCTGAGAAAAAATACGTTCAGAGCACAAATGCAGGAGCTTGTCTCGACAATGCAAATGGCCGCAAGCTCCGCCGCCGAGACCGGCAGAAGATATGAAATTGTAATCAACATTACAGAGCAGGTTTATGAACTTAAGCATATTACCGGCTCTGAAATATACGTAGACAGACCGGAAGAAACGCCGGGAGAGATTATTGCCCGGAATAATCTTAGTGAGAGTTGCCGGTTTGTTTATGTCTGGTTTGACGACGGGATTGATACTAATTCCAGGGCCTGGTTTCGAGTAGGGCCTTCCGGATGGCAGAATGGCGGAAAAATCGTCCTGGTCGATGAAAAGGACCGGCCTTATTCGATTGTGGTCAACCGGATTAATAGAATTGTCGCATTACAGGAAGGTGACGTGGAGTTTCTGGAGCCGAAACCTAAAAATGAATTGCCGTTCTAAGACACACAATATGAGAAACAAGGGCTTCAGCCTGGCAGAGGTCGCAATGGCTTTGATTATTCTTGCGCTGATCAGTTCAAGTGTGCTTGTTGTGATCGATCGCTGCGTTAGCTCGGTTGCAAACTCGGAGAAGCGAATGAAGGCCTTTGAAGTCGCGCGGGAAAATATGGAAAATCTTCTTGCTTCGACTTCAGTGAAAGAGAGCATTGAATATGGCCGGAGTGAGCAATATCCCGACATTGGATGGCAAACGGTTGTTGAGACTTTTTACGAGCCGGTCACGGCGAGGATGTGGCTCAGAGGCGTTTGCACGGCTGAGTACAATGACCCAAACGGGGAGCAGCAAACCGTCGAGTTGACAAGCTGGCTGACCGATTTAACAAAAGATCAATTGCTCCAGATTGTCAAGCAGGA
This sequence comes from Phycisphaerales bacterium, assembly GCA_003533825.1. Lineage (GTDB taxonomy): Bacteria > Planctomycetota > Phycisphaerae > Sedimentisphaerales > Anaerobacaceae > JAFGPJ01. The sequence goes on along the minus strand of DQCG01000733.1, from coordinate 9,516 downwards.
TGAAGAAGTAGACGTGTCGGCCGAACTGCTCGATACGGTGGAAGACGCTGCCGAGTATGCCGGCGTGGATTTTGAAACCATCGAGGAGTGGCTCCAGAACGGGATGCTCACTACCGAGGATGGTTCTTTTATAAAGCCTAATCTTGATCTCTACAAGCGCAGTAACGGAAATCCGAGCGAAGAGGACAAGAAGCTGCAGGTAACATCTGAAGCCGACCTGAAGGAAAGAAAAAAGTCGGGCGAGGCAGGATCATCCGACGAGCAGGCATGGCAGGATGAAATAGATCCAAAGACGGGCCTGACGTATGGAGAACTTCAAGAAATGGATTTCTCTGAAATTTGGGACTTACTGCAAGAACAACGGAGGTAGGAATTTTGGTTCCGATGAGACAGAACACAGTCAACCATAAAATGAAAGCGACATCCGGCGTGTCCAGAGTGCTGCGGGGTTTGACTCTGGCTGAGATGCTTGCGGCCCTGACAATTGGGGCGATGGTTATCGTTGCGGTGCTTGGCATCTATCGTCGAGCCGAGAAATCGGCCGAAGCTGTGACACACAAGCTCAACAGTTCCCGAGTACCCGGGGAGGTTCTGCAGCGCATAGCCGAAGACCTTGACAGCGTTATTTCTGCGAGCTCAGATGCTACCATAACGATTGAAAATAAGTTCGAGAACATCGCCTCGACTATGCTGCTACCCGCGGCCAGGCTGGCAATTACACGGACGATCCAGGATAGCACTAACAAAGAGCAAACATTTGAAGAAATCATTTGGCAAAGCAGTTACGACTATGAAAGCGGTATTAACGGCCTGATCTTATACCGCAGTCACGGCGGGATTAACCTGGAAGACAAAATACTTGAGAAGAATAAAGATAACTTCGAGAGAGAATTTTTCGTGCCTATTTGCAGCGGGCTTACCTTTTTCAAGATAAGCGCGATAACCAGCAAGGACCCCGTAGAAAAATGGAACGGCTCGCCGCCTCGCGGGATTGTGGTGACACTCTCGTTCGCTGAGCCCTATAAAAGAGCAGATGGTACTTTCGACGTGCCGGAGGAGGAAAAAATCATACGAACCATAGCCATCGACAGAACCAGAAAAATCAGGTTCGATACTTCGGCGGGCGATTTTGGCGGTAACGAAGAAGGACAGAAGGATGTGAATTTGTCCGGTGTTGAAAAACCACCCACAGGCGGCACCAGGAAGGCCGAAAAGACCAAAAAATGAATGAAGATCAAGACAACCGGAATATTACTCAAAACAGGCCGGGCGTCATATTGCTGGTGACGTTAGTACTGTTGGTCGTGCTCTCAACGCTGGGTTATACCCTAAGCAGCCGTGTGTCGGCCCAGCGCCATCGTAACCAGTATATAATAGACTACAGCAATGCCCGCTATGGTTGCGACTCGGCGGTGAAGTATGCCCTTGCCACACTGGAAGAGCTTAACCCGCAATTAGTGAGCCGCCCGAATGAGCCGGATTTTTCCGATTTATTTGCCCTCGATGAAATCGGATATCAGGAACTTATAACACAATGGCAAGAAGAATCTGAGATCGATGGATTCAACAAGGGCAAAAATTTTGACGATATGAGTGATGTTGACAGTATTATCGGGACCGATAGCGGCCGGAGCGGGATCGACGGCTTCAAGGGTCCTTATTCCATGAAGGTTCGTGGTCCCTATGGTCCGTCATGGCCGTTCGTGACCGAGCCGGCTGAGTTTGAGATCGGCTCGGCCAAAATCCGAATTGAAATTGAAGATGAAAATGCAAAATACCCCCTCGGCTGGGCGCTGCTGATTAATCCGGAGATCCAGAGAGAAGTAGATGCAGGATTTCAAACTTTCTGCGAGATGATGAGACTCGATTTTATACAGACAGATTCGCTGAGAGAACAGCTCCAGGAAATAAGTGAAATAAAATCCTTCGAACTCAACTTTAAACCGATAACGAAAGTGGTCAGATCACCTATATCTACAAAGTCGAAAACTACCAGTAAAAGCAGGACTTCAAAAACCCCACGGCCAAAATTAATCAGAAGAACAATATCTGTCTCGAAACAAATTTCCGACCAGACTACGCATTTTGCGAAACTGTTTCACAGCTCGCTGATCGACACGGAACCTCTTGCCCAACCTTTTATAGAAAGCGAATACAGAGAAGAATTCCCTCTGAAATATATAGGGCTATGGGGCGCTCGGCAGGTCAATATCAATACTGCCCCTCGACATGTCCTGGAGGCGGCCTTGATTTTCGGCGGCAATGAAGTCGAAATAGCCGAAGAGATAATCCAACAAAGACAAGAAGAGCCTTTTGAGAACATAGAAGGTATCAAGGAGCGGCTGTCGCGTTATTCCGATTCGATCGGCAAATGTGAAGAATATATCACGACGAAAAGCAGTTTTTTTATGATAAGAATAACCGCGACGAGCGGAGTGGCGAAGGCATCGTCCATGATAGCGATAACAAAACAGGGTAACAGAGTTACGAGGATCGCTGTAATCAACGATTGAATACCGATGACAATTTAGGAGTTTGCCAATAGTGGAATCTCAGAACTACTTGGGAATTTACATCAGTAAGAACACTGCAACAGTGGTCTGCCTCGGTCCGCAGCAAAAAGACGGGGACGTTCCGGTATGTTTCAGCGTCTCCGTTGAAGGACAGCAGCAGCAAGACATACAGGCATTGGCAGGTCTTATTTCTCAGGGCTGCGCCGAGAGAGAATTGAAATTCTCCGAAGTTACAGTAGCGTTGGATTGCGCGATGTTTATGCAGCACAGCGTTCACAGTGATTTTAAGGATCCGAAACAAATAGCTGCAACCATAAGATTTGATACGGAAGAGGCCCTCGCAACGGATATAACCAACGTTGGGTTAGCCTTCGAAATAGTTTCATGCGACGAAACCGGCTCACAATTAACCGTTTTTACTGCAGAGCGGAAGATATTGTCGGAAGTTCTTGAAGCCCTGCAGCAGTATAATCTCGATCCGGTAAACATAGAGCCGGATGTCAATTGTTTGTCAAGATTTATCAGCCGAAAAGCAAATCCGGCCGAGCCGGAGCAAACCGTGACATTGTATGGGATGCTATCCGGCCGGAGCGGCTATTTGATTGTCCCGCCGGCGGCGACAGATGAGGAATCCCAGAAGACATCGATAGTTCGGACGTTCCTGGTTGGTCCGACACAGGACAGGGCAAAACTGCTGCAGAGAGAAGTGCTTGTAACTACGGCTCTCATCGAAGGTGCAGGGCCGATAGGCTGCCTTAAAGTCTTCGATTCGGCCGGAATTGTAGATTCTATGCAGATGGGCGAAAAGCTGGGTATTGATATCGAAGATATTGATTTACGCAGCATCGCCGAAACCAAACTCCAACCTGAAACCGATTGCGCCGATCCCATCGATTGTTCAATTGCCTACGGTGCGGCTCTGGCACTCTCGGAAAAGGGACGCAGCGTCGATTTCCGCGAAGATTTCAGCCCCTTCCAGGGCAAAAAGCTCAGGCTGCAAAAAACATTGAAAGCCGCGGCAATATCCATCACGATCCTTTTAATCGCCGTGGGATTGTATTTTCACACACAGTTATTCAGTGTCAGCAGGGGCAACAATAACTTACGCAGCAGATTCGCAAAAGACTATGCGGAAGTAACGCTGGAAAAGTTGCCGGCAAGCTTCAAAATCAAAGATGCCGTCCGAGAGCTCGGCACGCTGAAGAGGAAGATAGAAAACGAGAAAAAGGGTTTGATAACGGATGAAAAGTCAATATCGTCAAATCTGACGCTGGCGCTGGCGGCCTTTAACAAATGCGCCGCTCAAACTAACCTGAATATCAAGGAGATTACCGTCTCAACCGATGACATTTTAGTCACGGGCGATACCTCCAGCCGTCAGAACAGACAAAGATTCTTCGGAACGATCAGAAGCAACGGACTGGATATAAAACGAGAAAGTTACGGGTTGAAAGACGGCCGTGAAAATTTCAAAATAACAGTTGCACCAAAAACATAACAGGAAAAACGCTCTATGAAAGATATATATAAAAATCCAATTCTGTATTATATAGCCGTGCCTATCATTGTAGGAATGTGGCCGTTATTAGTCTGGGCCGTATACTTACCGGCCGCCCAAAAAGATGTTAAAGAGCAGATGGATCAATATAAGCGGGCCGAACCAATCATGATAGAGATATTAACTCTCGAGCCGGATCGGCTGGAGTTTGCCGATTCAAACGACACTACCGCCGATTTTACATACGGCGAAGCCGTCGACAGGGTTGCGAGCATGTGCCGTATATCGCCGAGCAATTACAACCTCAATTCGACAACGGTAATGACTCAGAAAGACCAGAAAAGCCAGAGTGCCAGTCTCGACCTGAAGCAGATTGACATCCGAAAATTTGCCAGATTTCTCTCGATGATTCAACTTCGCTGGGCAAATCTGCAATGCGAACGGCTCAAACTCACTAAAAAGCAAAATCTCCCCGATAATGATATGTGGGACGTGCGGATAGAATTAAAATATTATTACTGAGCACAAAAACCAGCTCAATCCATCCAGGTTTCTACTGTTGAAATCTGATGAGTAGCACTATATATAGTATATTGCCTATTCTTCCAGGCCGGACTGCCGGAGTTGATACACGTGTTAAGATAGGTTTTTTCGAAGATTGATTATCAATACTGTTATGCCGCCTTTTGCCGCTAATTAACGTAACCTTATGTTTTTTAACGGGTTGGATAAACACTAAACTTTTCTAAAGTTTTCCGGGCATTGTTGTCGATACCAATATTAGTAAGTTGTTTTAAGCCTCTAAAGGGATTTAGGGAATACACAATATATAGTGGTTATAGGCCTTTGGCGGAAAAATGGATTTTTTTCGCCTTGAAGCTTGTCATATAAGGTAGCTTGAATGCCAGAGTCTGATTCTAACAACCGTTTTGAAAGTGGAAATCACCAGGTGGATCCGATAATGGAGGACCTTGCCCCGGATAAGGATTTGGTGATGGAGCAAATTCTCAACAATATTAACACCACCCCTATCGGCCAGGTGTTAAGAAAAATTGCTTCGCTGCCGGAAGTTCGCAGGGAAAAAGTTCTCGATGTCCGTCGGCAGCTTACTGAAGGTAAATACGACCTCAATCAACGTTTAGATGTTGCCCTTGATAAGGTTCTTGAGTACCTCACTGCATAGGAGGGGGGATCCTTTGCGACCAGTTTTACATCAGGCCTCATAAGCAATTGAAGAATCTTTAAGGCTCAAAGGATTGTTGATGGGCAACGTCTCTATATGGGGCTTTCTCCCGTCTTAATTCCACATTCCGCAATCTACTGCAAAATAGAACCCTGCTAACTACGATACTATTTCAGGAACATCTTCGTCCGGCTCATCCATTTCAACCGGCTTGTAGCCAGGCTGCTTAGACTTCTCTAATTCTTCTTTGAAGGCCGAAATTACTCTTGCCTGAATTCTTTTCCTGCATTCGGAATTAATCGGATGGGCGATATCAGCGTGCAATTTCATTCTGCCCTTGAAATCTTTTCTTGCCCGGTTTTCCTTAAGAGCTGTTCCACAATTATTACAGTATTTGGCCCTGAGATGGTTTTTACCTCCGCATTTTTCGCAATGGTCACTCATTTTCCTGGAGGGCATCGCAACGAAATAACCTTTCGTACCCTCAATGACCTTGATGTCACGAACGACAAACTCGTTGTCCATCGTTATCGAGCAAAAAGCTTTCAGCCTGTCATCCTTGTTGCTCACCAATTTGACTCTGACCTCACTGATCTCCATTTTCTTTGCCTCGCTTTAAAGTTTACCATCTATTGTTTCTCACAATAATGCTTTTGCATCCGATTTTTTCCGCAAGTTCGCTCATGCCTTCTCTGGCTTCTTCTTCATCCCCGCTCTCAATGATACAAAACATTGCTGATCCACTACCGCTTAGACAGCAAGGCCCAACACCTAAAGACTCAACCGCATCCTTTAGTTCGGCAAGACTTTCTTCCAAGTCAAAACAACTCTCTGCCAGCATATTTGTGCACATTTTTACCACCAAATCAATCCTGTTTTTATTGGTATGGTTTTTTATTCGATTTTTAAGCTTATTATAGAGTTGCCGGTTGTGTTTGTAATTAGCATAAACCCTTTTTGTAGAGACACTTACATCCGGCAATATCAAAAGAGCCGTAAAATCAAAAATTTCGTCTATTTTTTCTACTTTTTCTCCTTTTCCGGTACAAAACGCCAGCGGGCCATCCAGAAAGAAAGCGACATCGCTGCCGAGTTCGGCTGCTAATTTGAACAGCTTCATCTTATCGAGTTCTAAATTAAAGTAATAGTTCAAGCCAATAAGAGTGGCCGCTGCATCGCTGCTCGCCGAGCCGAGACCTGTCCCTGCGGGGATATTTTTTGTAAGTGTAATTCTGATGTCAGCCGTTAATCCGCAGCTTTCCAGCAGGCTTTTCGCCGCCCGGTAGACGAGATTACCTTCTCCCGCCGGCGCCCAGTGCGGCCCCCGGCAGATAAGTTCGATACCGGCCCGCCGGCCCGGCTGGATTAGTACTTCATCGTACCAGTCGATCTTCGCCATTATGGTTTCTATCTCGTGGAAACCGTCAGGACGTTTGCCGGCTATCAGAAGTGACAGGTTTATTTTAGCCGGTGCCAGTACTTGTAAACCCTCCCCAACAGTAGTTATCTGTTTTCTGCTATCCATATTGATTCTCAACTCTTCTTTTGTTTGACTATAATAGCATGACAAATCCGAATCAAGCAGAACCTTTGCCAAAGGTACCAAATACAGCTTTGTATTTATTGCGCGAGCCTTCGGGTTGTTCGCAGTGACTCTGACATCGTGACATTACATCATTTCGAGAAGCAAATTATAGCAAAAGTCACGCTCGATTTTTCAGCACTCCCGCCGTCCGATGTCATTCTATGGACTCAGCCTTTCATTTCGGTGGATTCGCCGGATTTTTGCTATGAAGCTGCTTTTTTCTTTTGCTGTTTTTTTGCATGTACACCGTGTTTCTCTCCCAGAATACGTCATCATGGTACCCTTGAATCTTTCGGTCAAGCTCAGCCAGGTGCAAACGCTTGGCGGCGAGCAGGCAGTATTCCATATCGATTTCAACTCCGAGATATTTTCGGTTCAGCTTTTTGGCCGTCACAATACTGCTGCCTACACCCATAAACGGATCAAATACGAGGTCATCCCGGTTTGTGCTTGCCAGAATCAGTTTGGCTAATAATTTTTCCGGTTTCTGGGTGGGGTGGTCGGTATTCTCAGGCATCGACCAGAACGGAACCGTGATGTCATTCCACAAATTCGACGGATGGGTTAGCCGGAACTGCCCGGCGGATGTATCCTGCCAGTCTTTCGGCTCGCCGTTCGTGTCGGTGTATGGTGCGAGAACCTTGCGCTTGAGCTTCAGATTTTCCACGTTGAATATATAGTCGTCTGAAACAGTCGCAAACCAGATGTCTTCCGAAGCGTTTTTCCAGTTCCTCTTTGCGCCCCTGCCTTTTTCCCTCTCCCAGGTAATCCGGTTTCTCACCTTCAGCAGCTTATCCAGCACAAGATGAACGGCGGTCGACGAGTACCACTCTGAACAGACATAAACCGATGCGGTATTCTTGAGCGTGGGCAATAACCTAACCAGCAGGTTCTCGAACCATTCGGCGTACTTTGCAATACTCTTTTTTCTAAAGGTAGTCAAAGTAAAGGTTTTGGTAAGATTGTAGGGCGGGTCCAGTATCAGCAAATCGACAAAGCCCTCCGGCAGCGAACCAAGGATTTCAAATATATCCTGATTGACTATTTTATTGCCGAGAGCATCTGCATTCACAGATTTGGAAATGTGAATTAAGTCTTTGCCGTAGCGATCCGTTTCTGCTCTGCTAAGCGTGATTGTTCGATTCCTATTTGCTCGAACCTTATTCACATGACTGACCCTGCCGGTTTGTGATAAATTCGGCGTTATGCAGATTCTTTTTTTGGATTTTGTTTTGCCGTGAATAATTCGGCTTTGCCTTCGACTATTTCGCGGGTTATTACATATTTCGCGGGTTTGGCCTCTTCCGGCAATTGATACATCAAATCGATCATTAGTTCCTCAGTGATCGAACGCAGTGCCCTGGCGCCGGTGTCACGCTTGAGAGCTTTCCGTGCTAATGCGTGTAAGGCATCATCAGTGAATTCAAGCTCGGCGTTTTCCATCTCGAAAAATCTCTGATACTGTTTGCACAAGGCGTTTCTCGGCTTGGTCAGTATGTCGATAAGCGCATCTTCATCGAGAGCAGAGAGCGTCGTTATGACCGGGAGTCTTCCGACCATTTCAGGAATCATTCCGTACTCGATTATATCTTCCGGTATGACCTGTCCCAGCAAATTGCTGTACTCGGTTTTGTCATCGCTTTTGCCGGCCAGCTCCGAATCGAAGCCTATCATTTTTTTGCCGAGCCGCTTCTTGATAATGTTTTCCAGCCCCACAAAAGTGCCGCCGCATATAAAGAGTATCTGCGCGGTATCGATTTGTATGTAGGATTGTTCCGGATGTTTTCTTCCACCCTGCGGCGGGATGTTGGCGGTAGTCCCTTCGAGCATCTTCAGCAGTGCCTGCTGGACGCCTTCCCCGGAGACATCACGAGTGATCGAAACGTTCTGAGATGTTTTGCCGACCTTATCTATCTCATCGACATAAACGATGCCCCGCTGTGCCGCTTCGATGTCATAGTCGGCGGCCTGCAATAGACGCAGCAGAAAGTTTTCGACGTCTTCGCCGACGTACCCCGCCTCGGTAACGGTAGTCGCGTCACATATCGCGAACGGCACTTCCAATTCACGGGCAAGTGTCCGGGCAAGCAGCGTTTTGCCCGAGCCGGTCGGGCCGATTAGCAGAACATTCGATTTGTCTATCTCGACTTCGCTGTCGTTGCTGTCGCTGTGCAGCAGCCTTTTATAGTGGTTGTGTACCGCAACCGAGAGATATTTTTTGGCGTGCTCCTGTCCGATTACATACTGGTCCAGGTATTCTTTAATTGCTCTGGGTCTTGGCATATCCTTGAAATCAATGCTGCCCCTGGTAGATCGTTTGCGATCCTGCCGGATGATATTGTGGCATAGTTCCACACATTCAGGGCAGATAAAAACACCATCCGGGCCCTCTATGAGTGTATCAGCCTGACTTGCCGTTCGGCCGCAGAAACTGCAAATCGCCTTGGATTTTTTAGGACTTGTTTTTTTGGCCATTTCAAATTTCCATTATCAGATTAAATATTTTTTATTTATCTTGCGTGGGGGGTATTATAATACAAGATGATGTCTCAATCAAGTCATTTACTACGTTAATCAGCATGTTCTTAGAAGCTTTTCTATTTGTTTATTCGGTCTTGTCGTGAGTCAACTGACTTTTCTTAAGCGAGAGCTTCCAGATGACCTCGTCGTCAATGTTATTGATCTGGTAGGTAACTTGTGGATCTGGCTTGGTGGTATCGAACTTTAGCAGCCCGAA
>DQCG01000436.1:7340-12859 GCA_003533825.1 Phycisphaerales bacterium | reverse complement strand
CTGTCTTATAGTATCTTTTTCCCACCCTCGCACATCCAGTGCAAGACTGCCGAGGCCTGGGCCGCGGAGATCGAGAAACGCACCGACGGCAAAGTAAAGATTACCATCTATCCTGCGGGTACTCTGACCAAAGCTCCCCAGTGCTATGACGGAGTGGTTAACGGTCTGTCGGACATCGGCATGAGTTGCTTCGCCTATACACGCGGACGCTTTGGCCTGCTGGAAGGCATTGACCTGCCTCTGGGTTATCCCAGCGGTCTTGTCGCTACCCGTGTCGCTACAGAAATGGTTCGAAAATACAAACCCAAGGAGGTCTCGGACGTACATGTGCTGTATATTCATGCACACGGGCCCGGAATTCTTGCTTCCCGAAAACCCGTAAATGAACTTAAGGATCTGGTCGGCATGAAGGTACGAGCGACCGGCTTGTCTTCCAAAATCGTACAAAGTCTCGGCGGCACACCTGTCGCGATGAGTCAGCCCGAAACGTACGAAGCTTTGCAAAAAGGCGTTGTCGAAGCAACCTTCTGCCCTGTAGAGACGCTCAAAGGCTGGAAGCAGGGCGAGGTTATTAACTCGATTACCGATACATCTGTCATCGGCTATACCACGGCCATGTTCGTTGTGATGAATAAGAGCGCCTGGGATCGCCTCGATCCCGAGCTGCAGAAAATATTAACACAAGTGAGCGATGAGTGGGTCGACAAACACGGGCAGGCATGGGACCAGGCCGACGAGGAAGGCATGGCATTTATCACCGATCTTCAACGCGAGGTGATCAAGCTTTCCGAAGAGGAAAAACAGCAGTGGAAAGACGCCGTAAAACCGATTCTTGATGAATATACCACCAAGGCGGCCGAGCAGGGCCTGCCGGGCAAGGAATTCCTCGCTGATGTCAAAAGCCTGATTGAGAAACTTTCAACGAAAGCAGGACAGTAGATGAAACAATCGACAGGCCTCAGCGGGGCAAGCGAGGCCGTCTTTATTGTATACTCGCGGATACTCTGCCTCATCGTGTATATCCTTGTTGTGATGGCCGGTTTTGGCGTATTGACGATGGTCGCCGTGACCTGTATCGACGTGGTCTTGCGTCTGCCCTGGATCAACCGCTCTCTTTTCGGCGCCTATGATATTGTCAAAATCACCGGTGCCCTGACCCTGGCTGCAACCCTTCCCTATACTACCGCAGTCAAAGGGCATGTGGCTATCGAGTACTTTTTTCACAAGCTCAACCGCCGCGGCCGCATCGTTGTCGATACAATAATCCGCCTCTTGGGAATGACGCTGTTTGCGTTCCTCAGTTGGAGAAGCGTTATCTACGGCCTGAACCTTTACCGGATCGGCCAGGTCAGCCAAACCCTCCAGCTTCCTGTTTTCTGGATCCCTTATGTGATCGGTTTCTGTTGCGGCATCGTCGTCCTTGTGATCGGGCATAACCTCATCCATCCGGGTCAGGAGATGATCAAACCATGACACCAGTTCAAATCGGCATCATAGGTTGTGTCCTGCTGCTTGTTCTTTTGGTTGCCAGCATGCCGGTGGCCTTTGCCATGGCCATTGTCGGTTTTTTGGGTTTCGCGGTTATTCGCTCGCCCGGGGCGGCTATGAGCATGATAACGATCGACCTGTACGATACGTTTTCATCTTACTCGCTGACTGTCATCCCCCTGTTTGTCTTCATGGGCCAGATCGCTTTTCATGCCGGAATAAGCCGGCGGCTCTTCGATGCGGCTTATAACTGGCTGGGCAGCATGCCGGGAGGTTTGGCCATGTCCACTGTAGGGGCCTGCACCGGTTTCGGCGCCATTTGCGGCTCCGGACCCGCCACTGCGGCAACGATGGCCTCGGTAGCCCTGCCGGAAATGAAACGCTACAACTACGACATGGAACTCGGTTGCGGAGCGGTTGCTGCCGGGGGAAGCCTGGGGATGCTGATTCCCCCCAGTGTGGTTTTTATCGTTTATGCCATCATGACCGAGCAATCGGTGGGCAAGCTGTTTATCGCGGGGATTGTCCCGGGACTTCTCATAGCCTTCCTTTTCTGTCTGACGATATACCTGAACTGCAAGCTTCACCCACACCTGGGACCGGCCGGACAGCGGGTTAGCTGGAAAACCAAGTTCGCATCCTTAGCCGGAGTATCCGAAACGCTTATCTTGTTCATTGTGGTCATAGGCGGCATGTTCGGAGGCTTCTTCACACCAACCGAAGCGGCCGCCATTGGCGCCGCCGGCAGCCTGGTTATTGCAGCAGCCAAACGCCAGTTGACCCCGAAAATGCTGGCTCGCTCTCTACGGGAGACAGTCCGCACTTCCTGCATGGTAATGATCATCGTCACCGGCGCGGTCATTTTCGGGCACTTCCTGGCAGTGACGCGTATTCCTTTCGAGCTGGCCTCGTCACTTGCGATATTGCCGCTGCCGGGTTGGGTTATCATGGGGTTGGTTATCCTGTTTTATCTTGTAGTAGGCTGCTTTGTTGATGCGCTGGCGCTCATCCTGCTGACCATTCCCATCTTCTATCCGGTCGTCACACAGCTCGGTTACGACCCGATATGGTTCGGTGTGATCATCGTAGTGGTCACGCAGATGGGTGTGATTTCCCCGCCGGTCGGCGTGTGTGTTTACGTGGTCAGCGGCATCGCTCGGGACGTTCCTTTGCAAAAAATATTTCGAGGGGCCCTGCCGTTTCTTGCAGCCCTCGTTATTGCCGCGATCATCCTGATCGCACTGCCCGAGCTATGCCTGTGGCTCCCGAATTTGGTGAAATAGGAAAACAGTTCAGGTAAGAATCATTGGGAGGCTATGAAAATGGTGAATTCCATCAAGCCAACAGAAACGACTTTTCAGCGCATCCTGTTCTGCACCGATTTCTCGGAAAATGCGGATTTCGCGTTTAATTTTGCTGTCGATGCAGCGACCCGCCACCCCGGCAGTCAACTATATCTTCTCCATGTTATTCCCGAGACCGAAGCTCAGTTCTGGAAGTCGTATATCTACGAAGTGGAGGGTATCGACGCCAAAGCCAGGCATGACATTAACGAACGAATTGATCAGACCTACCGATCCAAGCTGCCCAAAGACCTGGAGTTGAAAGTCGAGTTCCGCATTGGAAAAGACTACCAGGAAATCCTCCGTTTTACGCGAGAAAACCAGATCGACCTGATCGTCATGGGGCGGCAGGGGCATAACGCACTTCAGGAAGCTTTCTTCGGAAACGTCACTGAGAAGGTTGTCCGCAAGGCTGACAGTGTGGTCCTCGTGGTGCCGCTCAGTTACCGCGAAAGGCTAAGCAACTCCTGAGAACCGTGCCTCGTCTACGCTCGGCATGAAGGCCTTTCTCTTCACCCTGAGCGGAGTCGAAGGGCTCAAAACTTGACAGGCACCCGGAAAAACAAATATAATATCCCCGGGCTAATTCTGATAAAGAACGCCCCGGCTTGTGATTCATCCGAATGCCCGGAGCTGTTGATGAGACACGATAAACCATCAAATTCAGTAGTGGCGGCATTACGTGAGCGGGTTAAAGAGTTGACCTGCCTATACGGCATTGCCCAGATTGCCGGGCAACCCGGAGCCTCGTTGGATGAAATCCTTCAGGGCATTGTCGAGCTTCTGCCGCCCGCCTGGCAATATCCTGAGATAACTTTTGCCAAAATCACGTTTGACGGAGTGTCGTACACGTCTGAAGGCCCGTGCGACGGCCCTCATAAGCAGACGGCCAATATCATCATTGACGGAGTGTCACGAGGTATGATCGAGATGATTTATTCGGAGCAGCGCCCCGGGGCGGATGAAGGGCCGTTTCTCAAGGAGGAGCGTAACCTGATTAACGCCGTAGCTAAACAGGTGGCGCTGACGGTCGAGCGCAGGCAGGCTGAGGAAGACAAACTGAAGCTCCACGCTCAACTCAGGCACGCCGACCGATTGGCAACAATTGGAATGCTTGCCGCCGGGGTAGCCCACGAGTTGAACGAACCACTCGGAAACATTCTGGGATTCGCCCAGTTAGCTAACAAGTGCCCTAAAGTTCCCGCTTCGGCTAAGCATGACATCGAGAAGATCGAGTCGGCATCTTTGCAGGCGAGGGAGATTATAAAGAAGCTCCTGGTTTTTGCCCGCCAGAGGCCGCCCAAGAAAACTCTCATCAATCTCAACCAGGTAGTTCAAGATAGTTTCTACTTCTTCTCGGCCCGCTGCGCCAAGGAGGGAATAGAATTGGTCCAGGCACTTTCCCCGGACCTGCCGAAGATTGTCGCCGATCCCGCCCTCTTGAATCAGGTGCTGGTTAATCTGGTCGTGAACGCCTCACAATCCATGTCCGGAGGAGGCAAGATCACGGTCAGCACGCGGTCATGCGATAAAAATATCTATCTTACAGTGGAAGACACGGGTCCCGGGATAAGCAAGGATATTCTTGAGAAAATATTCGTTCCCTTCTTTACGACCAAAGACGTCGGGGAAGGGACAGGCCTGGGCTTGTCCGTGGTCCATGGTATTGTCACCTCGCATGGGGGCATGATTGACGTTGACAGCAAGGTGGGCTACGGTACGCGTTTTGAAATTCGACTGCCTGTTGAGGCCAAACAGGAACAGGAGGAAGACTGGTAGCATGTCATCTTCACAAAAGAAAGAACGCATTCTGATAGTTGACGACGCCCCGACCACACTGGAAGTCCTGCAGCGTACTCTAAAAGCGGCCGGATACCAGGTCTTCACAGCGCCGAGTGTATCAGGGGCACTTGAAATTCTTGAAAACACAGCTTTGGAACTGGTCATAACGGACCTCAAGATGCCCAAGGTAAGCGGCCTCGACCTTGTGCGGCATGTCCGGGAAAACTTCAAAGACACCGAAATCATGATGATTACCGGTTATCCATCGATCGAAGGGGCCGTAAATGCAATCAAGATCGGCGCCGAAGATTTTCTGGCTAAACCTTTCACCGATGAAGAGCTTCTGGCCGCAGTTGGGCGTGCGCTCGATAAACTCAAGGCCCGCAGATCCGGACACGCAATCGCCGAGCAGGCGGTTCCCGTGCACAAAGGTTTTATTGGGAACTCAAAAGTAATGCACCGGATTTTCACGGCAATAAGTAAGGCAGCGTCAACTTCGGCTACGGTGCTGATAACCGGGGAAAGCGGTACGGGTAAGGAGCTTACGGCCCGCGCTATTCATTATGGCAGTACGCGTTCGTCGGCGCCTTTCGTGCCGGTAAACTGCGGGAGTATTCCCGAAACGCTGCTTGAAAACGAACTGTTCGGCCATGTAAAGGGAGCATTTACCGGGGCAAGCGAATCGCGGGCGGGCTTCTTTCACGCCGCCGACGGCGGCACTATCTTTCTCGACGAAGTCAGCGATATGAGCCTGGCCATGCAGATCAAATTGCTCAGAGTGCTGCAGGACAAGGAAATTTGTATGGTCGGATCGAATCGGGCGAGAAAGGTGGATGTGAGGATTCTGGCCGCGACGAACAAAAGCCTGGATGAACTGGTAAAAAAAGAAGCTTTCCGTGAGGACCT
>DQCG01000436.1:0-7200 GCA_003533825.1 Phycisphaerales bacterium | reverse complement strand
GTCAGGGAACTTGAAAATGTAATCCAGCGCCTGGTAGTAATGACGGATGGTGACATTATTGAGGTTCCTGATTTACCCTGCCTCATGCGTTTTTCAGCCCTGCGAAAAACGGGCTTCACCCGAACCCTCGCGGAAGTCGAGGTCGAATACATCATCAATGTCCTGGAAAGTGTGGACGGCAACAAAACCCACGCGGCGGATATTCTCGGTATCGATCGAAAAACTTTACGACAGAAGCTGAAGAATATGAAAGATCCCAGCTCCTGACGGTTAAGAGCCGGGTAAATTCTCCCCACTGGTCCAAAATGCCCCTGCCGCTTTGGTTGCTCCCGGAAAAAATCTGCCAACTCTCAGATGCAGCCTCAATAAGAAATCTCTTTTCTAAGTCCTTACATCTTCTCATATTGGCCTCCAATCCTCACTCAATCAAAGGTTCCGAGCTATAGATACTGCCGGTAAAATACCCCTGTATTTTACGCTGGCATAATGTTTGCACTAACAATGGTAACACAAAAAAAGCAAATTAAGGAATATGTTATGTCAACTACATATTACACTTTGTGTTCCTCATGCAAACATGCCAAAACCTGCACGTTTCCAAGGGACCCGCAAAAGCCGTCACTGTATTGCGAAGAATTTGAAATCGAGCGTGGGCCGAAAAAGAAAAAAGCCACCAAGCATTCACTGAAAACTGTGAATGGTCACATCGCCCTAACTGTAGAACCAACCAAATTAGTCGGTCTTTGCAGCGATTGCGAAAATCGCCAACAATGTACCTTCCCAAAACCCGAAGGCGGCATCTGGCATTGCGAGGAGTACCGGTAGAATGATACAAAAAGCTGCTCTCTCGAATGGGGACGAAGTCATGACGCAACAGGACGTGGATCCGGTGATTATCACAAAGATCGTCGAGAAACATAATAAGGACAGAGGCGAGATCATTGCCATCCTTGAGGAAATCCAGACCGAATATGGCTATCTCCCTGAAGAGGCACTTCGAATTGTAAGTGACAAAACGAAGCGCTCTCTGGTTGATATATACGGTATCGCCACGTTCTATCGTCTGTTCAGTCTTAAACCCAGGGGAAAACATCTTGTCTGTGCCTGTCTCGGGACAGCATGTCACGTCCGGGGTGCACCAAGAATTGTCGAAGAGCTTCAGTCACAACTTGGGATCCAGGCGGGAGAAACAACCGCAGATATGGAATTTACGCTGGAGACGGTAAACTGCCTCGGCGCCTGCGCTCTCGGGCCCGTGGTCGTTATCGACGGTCACTATTTCTCGAAAGTCAAAAAATCCGGAATTGGTCAACTGTTGGAGAAAGCCCGAACAGGGTTTGACAAAATCGATATAGCTAAGGACAAACGCATTTTCCCCATCGAGGTAAGTTGTCCCCATTGCAACCGCAGTCTGATGGACGAAAGTTTTGCAATAGACAATCACCCATCAATAAGAGTAGCCATTTCCTTTGACCACCAGGACGGCTGGCTCAGACTTTCCTGTCTGTACGGCAGTTACAATATATCAACGGAACTTGACGTTCCGATGGACACCGTGGTGAAATTTAATTGTCCGCATTGTCACGTGGAGCTGCCGAGCACATCCAACTGTGCAATGTGCAAAGCACCAATGGTGCCGTTGCTCGTCCGCGGCGGGGGCATAGCGAAAATTTGTTCACGCCGGGGATGCAAAAACCACATGTTAGATGTGCTTTAACAGAATTTCAAAAGGAATTTTTTGATACAAGGATTTATACGAGGTGGCCGCATGCAGATATTATCTTCCGTAGACGAACTGAAAGAATTACGCAGCGTGCTTTTTGACGCTATCGATAAAGACAAACCTCGTATAGTTATATGCGCGGGTACGGCCTGCCAGGCAAGCGGCTCAAACGATATCATTAGAGTTGCGAAAAGGTACATTATTCAAAAAGCCCTGGTTGGCAAAGTAGCACTTCGAATCACCGGATGCCACGGCTTCTGCGAGATGGGCCCTTTCATTCTTACCGAGCCGCAGCAGGCATTTTATACACAGGTAAAACTTGATGATGTGCCGAGGATCATTGATGCACTGCTTTCGGGTGAATACGTTCATGATCTGCTTTACGAAGATCGCGACACGGGACAGAAGTATTTCAATCGTGACGATATCCCGTTCTTCAAGAATCAAAAACGCAGTATCCTCGGCGCCAATACGAAGATAGACCCGATACGGATATACGACTACATAGTTCAGGACGGATACCGCGCTCTCGAAAACGTCTTATCCAGGAACGACCCTCAATGGGTGGTAGCACAGGTAAAACGTTCGGGCCTTCGCGGCCGCGGGGGAGGAGGTTTTCCCACAGGAGTGAAATGGGAGCTTTTGGCCAATCAGCCGACGAACCTCGGCAAGTTTCTCGTATGCAACGCCGATGAGGGCGACCCCGGCGCCTATATGGACCGCAGCGTGCTCGAGGGTAACCCGCACAGTATCATCGAAGGCATGCTCATAGGCGCCCTCGGAACCGGGGCGACCGAAGGCATCGTATATGTTCGCAACGAATACCCGGTAGCAGTCAAGCATCTTAATATAGCGCTGCAGCAGGCGCGAGAACTAGGGCTTATTGGTAAAAAAATTCTGGGTACCGATTTTTCATTCGATATCAAAATGGTCAGGGGTGCCGGAGCGTTCGTTTGCGGCGAGGAGACGGCACTGATACGCTCGATCGAAGGTAAGGTGGGAGAGCCGCGGCAGAGGCCGCCGTTCCCCGTACAAAAAGGTATCGACGGCAGGCCAACCGCTATTAACAACGTCGAGACATGGGCTAATATCCCGTTGCTGTTCCGGCTGGGCGCCGATGAGTTTAAAAAGATTGGCAATAAAAACAATTCCGGCACGAAAATATTCAGCCTGGTCGGCAAGGTCAGGAACACCGGGCTTGTCGAAGTGCCGATGGGCAAATCGATCAAGGAAATAGTCTACGACATCGGCGGCGGCTCCGTTAGCAGGGCTAAAATCAAGGCCGTCCAGACGGGAGGGCCTTCGGGCGGCTGCATCCCCGCCGAGAAGTTCGACCTGCCCGTGGATTACGACAGCCTGATCGAGGCCGGCTCCATAATGGGCTCGGGCGGCATGATAGTTATGGATCAGAATACGTGCATGGTCGATGTCGCCAAGTATTTTATGAATTTCCTGAAGGATGAGTCGTGCGGCAAATGTTTCACCTGTCGAAAAGGAACGCAAAGGATGTACGAGATTCTCGAGGATATCTCAAAAGGTAAAGCAACTCTTGAGAGCCTCGACCTTCTCAAGGAACTGGCGGAGGTGGTGAAAGACACTACCATGTGCGGCCTCGGACAAACGGCGTCCAATCCGGTACTAAGCACCCTGCGTTACTTCCGTAAGGAGTATGAACGGCATATCGTTGACAAAAAATGTGACGCTTTTGTCTGCAAAGATTTGGTAGGTGCGCCCTGCCAGACCGCCTGTCCTCTCGGTACCGAGGTCTGGCGTTATGTCGCTCTGATTGAAAAGGGCGAATACGAAGATGCTTATAAAATAATCAGGGAAGTTAATCCCCTGCCATCGATTTGCGCGCGTGTTTGCGACCGCAAGTGCGAAACCAGATGCAGTCACGCCGCCAGTGGGGGCCAAGGCATCGCCGTTCGATCATTGAAAAGATTCGTAACCGACCGTATCGATCCGGCGGTATATACACCCATCAGGAAAAGCACCTATAACGGCGACAAGACCAAAGTGGCGATCGTAGGGTCAGGTCCGGCGGGACTTGCAGCGGCTCATTATCTTTCCCTGCTGGGTGTGAAAGTAACAATCATCGAAGCCGAAGACAGGCCGGGTGGAATGCTGATAAGCTGCATCCCGGCTTATCGCCTGCCGCACGACATTGTAACCAAAGAGATCGAATCGCTGCTGGACGAAAACGTCACTCTCAAATGCGGAACCAGGCTGGGGCGGGATGTCACTATCGACGGGCTTTTCAACGACGGTTTTAAGGCGGTCTTCCTTGCCATCGGGGCTGACAAAAGTTGGCGTCTGGATCTTGAAGGAGAAGATGTCAGGGGAATCTACCCTTCCATGCAGTTCCTCAAAGAGTTCAATTTGAGAGGCCGGGAATTAGCCAAAGGACACGTTGGAATCATCGGCGGCGGCAACTCTGCGGTAGATGCTGCAAGAGTCGCTATTCGCCAGAAGAAAGTCAAAAAAGTAACCATGCTCTACCGCAGAACGTCCCATGAAATGCCCGCTTACGCCGAAGAAGTCGAAGCGGCGATAGAGGAAGGCATAAAGCTGGAAACGCTCGTTACCCCGGTTAAGATACGTTATATAAAAGCCGCGGAGGCCGAGGGAATAACAGTCGAAACCTTTGTCTCGCCGATTAAAATTGATGCCAAACACGGACATCTCGCCGATATCAGATGTATCAGAAACAAGCTCGGCGAGATGGATTCAAGCGGCAGGCGCAAACCCATCCCCATCCTGGGAACCGAGTTCACGATACCACTGGATACGATGATAGTAGCTATAGGCGAACGACCGGACAGCGACTGTTTGGCGTCGATGGGACTGGATGTCGGCAAGAGCGGCAGGCTCAGCGCTGATACCGAGACCCTCAGCACAAACCGTCCCGGTGTATTCGCCGGAGGAGACCTTGTCACCGGCCCCAACACCGTCGTTGATGCTATTGCCGCCGGCAGGAAGGCGGCCGAAGTTATAGACCGCTACCTGAGCGGCAAGGAACTCAGGTTACCAACGAAGATTACCCTGCCGAAATTCTTCCTGGAACCTCCTCAGATTGGTGACGAAGAACTCGAGGAGGCGGAAAGAGAGGAGCCCGCTACTCTGCCTGTCGGCTCGCGGCGGAAAAATTTTGCCGAAGTGGAAATGTCCCTGTCCGTTGACCAGGCAAAACGCGAAGCCCGCAGGTGTCTCAGATGCGATCTGGAGTTCACACAACCCAAAAACGACAACGAATCAGAACCTGCATCCATCGGGGAGAAGTCAATATGATTACTTTGAAGATAAATGGTTTAGATGTCTCAGTGGAGCAAGGGACAACCGTGTTGGAAGCCGCCAATTTTCTGGGCTTCCCGATTCCCACCCTGTGCCACATGGAGGGATTGTCGCCCTACGGGGCATGCCGGCTCTGCGTGGTTGAGATCGGGGAAGGACCGAAAGCGAAGCTGGTTTCATCCTGCACTTATCCGGCACAAGAAGGCCTGAAGGTGCGTACGGCATCAAACAGAGTCATAAGGGCTCGGAGAATGATTCTCGAACTGTTACTGGCTTCCTGCCCGCAGTCCAAAACCATCCAGGACCTCGCCTCCGCCCATGGAATTCGTCAGCAGCGGTTCCGGCAGGAGTACGAGGACTGCATTCTTTGCGGCCTGTGTGTACGCATGTGCGACGAACAAATGATGGCCAAGGCCATCGGCTTCCGCGGCCGAGGCGAGAACAGAAGCATCGGTACGCCGTTCGATGTCAAATCCGACGTCTGCAGAACCTGCGGCGGGTGTATGTATATCTGTCCCGCCTGCCAGCTTCGCTGCACATATAACGAGCCGGAAAAAGCAATCTGTGGCGGCTGTGCGAATCTGACGCCGCCCTGCCTGGAAAAAGAACACTTTGACGATATGATGTGCTATATGGATCCCTGTGTAGCCTGCGAGATTGAGACTAAAACGGATAAATAAGCTGGGGCGGTATGTCAGCCACCCATACACCGAAAGGAGCAAAACGCAATGTCAGTAACCCTATCGAAAATAAATGCTTCGGCGGCAACTTTAACAAAGAACCGGACCTTCGATTCGGTGGTTCCCGCTTCCGGCATGTGTGTCACCTGCGTCGACGGGTGCATCGGAATGTGCGAAATCGGCAAGTCCGCCTACCGCGGCCACGAGGTCATCTATCCCCAACCCTTCGGTGTTATAACTACCGCCGCCGAGAAAACCTATCCGGTGGACTATTCACACTTTAACATTATGGGGACCGCCGTCGGAGCACACGGCATCGAACCCGACAGCGACAAGGCTATTTTTCCCGCCGTAAATCTCGAAGTGACCTTCGGACAAGATAACGGGATAAAGTTCCGCTATCCGTGGATTATCCCCGGCATCGGTTCGACAAATATCGCCAAGAATAACTGGGAGGGCCTGGCTATCGGCTCGGCCCTGGCAGGAACCGGCCTGACTATCGGCGAAAACGTAGTCGGTATGGACCCCGAGTCTATAATCAAGAACGGCCGGACGGTCGATACGGCCGACCTTAAGAGACGCGTGAAACTATATCAAGACCATCAGCGTGACGGCTATGGCGCAATCGTTGTCCAGTCCAACATCGAGGACACCCGCCTTTGCGTGCAGGAATATGCAATCGAAAAACTCGGCGTCGAATGCGTAGAGCTAAAATGGGGCCAGGGCGCCAAGGACATCGGTGGTGAAGTCAAAATCAGGGATCTTAAAAAGGCACAACTGCTGTATGAGCGAGGCTACGTAGTCCTGCCCAATCCAAACGATCCCAATGTTATCAGGGCTTTTGAGCGAGGCGCGTTCAAGGAGTTCGAGCGACATTCACGGGTCGGAATGGTAACGGAAGAATCATTCGCCCAAAGAGTGGAAGAATTGCGTAAGGCCGGAGCGAAATACGTCTTCCTCAAAACCGGCGCTTATCGGCCGGCGGACCTGGCAAGGGCTGTGGCGTTCGCCTCTAAGTACAAGATCGACCTTCTTACCGTCGATGGTGCCGGTGGGGGAACCGGCATGAGCCCGTGGCGAATGATGAACGAATGGGGAGTGCCTCCCGTCCACCTGCACTCGCTTCTATACCAGTATGGCAAACGTATTACCGACAAGGGCGGTTATTTGCCGGCACTGGCCGTAGCCGGCGGATTCGCGTTCGAAGACCAGATCTTTAAAGGGCTTGCCCTCGGCGCGCCGTTTGTCAAGCTGGTCGGTATGGCCAGAGCTCCTATCGCCGCTGCCATGGTGGGCAAAACAATCGGGCGCACAATTGATGAGAACCAGGTACCTGTGTATGTCGAACGATTCGGCAATTCGAAAGATGAAATATTTGTAACGGCAAGCGCGTTGCGTAAAGAGCTCGGCAACGAAGAATACGAAAAAATCCCGACCGGTGCTTTAGGTCTCTATACTTATTACGAACGCCTCGCACAGGGCCTCCGCCAGATCATGGCCGGCAGC
>DQCG01000455.1 GCA_003533825.1 Phycisphaerales bacterium | reverse complement strand
TATCAATGTTGCGGGACACTGGCGAGGTGGGTTATACATTCCCAACAAGTTCTTCTCTCCGTGGAATATTCCGAACATCGAAAATGGCCCGGATGGCGAATACATAACCGATCGCCTGGCCCAGGAAGCTGCGGGTTTCATAGAGGATCACAAGGATACCCCGTTCTTGGCCTACGTGTCCTTCTATACTGTTCATGCGCCCTTCTGTGCGCCGGAAGACAGGGTAGATAAGTATGCGCGGAAGAGCACCGAACTGGGACTAACGGACGCCGAGCGTTTCGGCCAGGAGGACGCCGCTGGAAAAACATTCAAGTATAGGAAGACGCAGGACCATCCCACGTATGGCGCCATGGTGGAATCCATGGATATGGCCGTGGGAACGATTCTCGACAAAATAAAAGAACAGGGACTGGAACAGAATACAATCGTGTTCTTCTTTTCGGATAATGGCGGGCTGTCTACTTCCGAAGGGACACCCACTGCCAACACGCCGCTTCGGGCAGGTAAGGGATGGCTGTATGAGGGAGGTATCCGTGAACCGGCTATCATCAAATGGCCCGGGAAGGTAAAACCTGGGACGGTATCCGATGCCGTTATCACAAGTATGGATTTTTATCCAACCATTCTTGAAATGGCCGGTCTGCCGCTTAGGCCGGATTTGCACATGGACGGCAAGAGTCTGGTGCCGGTATTGCGACAACAGGCTGACCAGGTGCACGAGGCAGCCTACTTCCATTATCCCCATAGATCCAACCAGAAGGGCGTGCCATCCGGAGCCATACGAGTGGGGGACTACAAGCTGATAAACTTCTTCGGTGACAACAAGCTTGAACTGTACAACATCAAAGATGACATCGGCGAAAGCAATGACCTCGCGGATGATCTGCCACAGTTGAGAGACTCTCTGCTCGGCATGCTTTATGGTTGGTGGGATGAAGTTGGCGCCAAGTTTCCCAGAGGATACGCTAGGCTGCCAAATATCCCGATCAAGAAGGTACCGTTCCGACCTCAATAGCCGGCGAGAGCAGCGACTCTGTTAAGAATGAAGCCAATGGTATGGCGGAGGTAATGGCGGTTCTGGATGAAAGGTAAGGATAATTTCATGGAAACAAGACGTGAGTTCTTAATGCATCTCGCCGCCGGCGCAGCCGGTACGTCGCTGGTGGCGTCTTGCCATCAGTCTGACATGAGCAAATCTCGTGAAAGACGTCCGAATATAATTATCATCTACGTTGATGACCTGGCGCGGGGGGATGTTGGGGTGTTCGGATGTCCGGACAGTGTGACGCCGAATATAGATTCGTTGGCGGCAAAGGGAGTGAAACTGACGAACGCCTACACGATCAATATCCCTTGCAGCCCGAGCCGGTGCGGACTCATGATGGGCATGTACACCCAGCGATTCGGGAAGTATCACCTTTCGCGTGGCGTGCCGATTCCGGACGACAAGCCGACGATGGCGGAAATGCTCCGTTCTGCCGGGTATGTGACCGGGTTTGTGGGAACGGAGAAGTGGGACATTGGAAGATGGGATCAGGGGGCGCTTGACCGCGGGTTCATGGAAATGGGCATACATCCGCCGCGGGTCGAGGGAAAGGAATACTTCGGGGGCGGCTCGTCATATGTAGGGGTTGACGGTTCGTATCTGACGGAAGTTGAAGGGCAGTACGTGCTCGAGTTTCTCGAGCGACATGGGAAGAAGAAGAGCAAACCGTTCTTCATGTACTTCACGCCGTTGGCTGTCCACGTTCCCCACAACGAAGTGCCGGTGAAGTACTTGAAGCGGCTCTATCCGAATCATGCTGGCGAAAAATACGCGAAGCGACAATACCTCCGCGCGACGTTGCTGGCGCTGGATGACCAGGTGGGATTGATTCTGAAGAAGCTTCGAGAACTGGGCATTGAAAAAGAGACAATGATTATGTTCTGCAGCGACAATGGGGGCGATCCTGCGGCGGAGTGCAGGCCTGCGCCGTATCGCGGCGGGAAAAGAGGCGCGAACAGGCAGTGGGAAGGCAATTTCCGCATGCCCACGATAGTCACATTCCCCGGGACGTTGCCGGCGGGGAAAGAATACGACGGGATGGCAAGCACGATAGACTTTTATGCAACGGCGGCCGCGGCTGCGGGCGCGGCACTGCCCGAGCATTGCGAGGGGAAGGACTTGCTGCCACTGCTTCGTGGAGCAACAAAACCGAATGCCGATGAGGCGCTGTTTTGGAACTCCAGTGGCGTGCAGGCGGCACGGTGGCGCCAGTGGCGACTGGTCAAGCACGGGAAGGAGACCGCCTGGCGGCTGTATGACATCAAGAATGACCCTGGGGAACACACCGATCTTGCGGAACAACACCCCGAGATCCTGGAAGAAATGGATAAGAAGTACCATGAGTGGCTGAACCAGATGCCGGAACCGCGTGAGCGAGTGAAACCGCCGGAGAACCTGCTTGCCCACACGCGGAACGGCAATCATGCCCGGCGCCCGTTCGGTCGAGGCTGGATGACGGTTGAAAAGTGGGACAAAATAAAAGATGATCCAACGCAGTGGAGCGAATATCACGTAAGGAAGAGAATGCTATTGAAGTAAGACAGGCTACAGAATCCGCCTCAAACAGGAAAAATGTATTCATCCGGAGCGACATTAACTATTACTCATAGAAGGATTCATGCGCAATACATTTTTGCACCGTACAGGCATTGAGCTTCTATCTGGCGGCCGCCAAGTGAGCAAAACCGGTGACTGCGGCCACTCGGTATAGTGGGAATGCTCAGCCCTTCCCTTTTCAACTCCGTGCACCTATGAAGAGCTCAAAGTCAAGTGCTAAAATCCTCGTTGCCACAAAAACTTTTCTTTGACAGGCATCCATGTAGTGACAAGCCAATCAATGTCACTCACTAATTGACGCCGTTCATTGAATACGATTGCAAATTTTTTACCATGACCTATCTCCTTTGTAAATAATAGTTTATGGAATTCAGATTTTCTGAAATTAGGTAGGTATTGGCCTTTCGAGTTGTAGTCTGGTTGTAAAGGTTTTGCGAGTGAAAGAGATGCTACAAAAGCATCAGGCTGCTGAGGTAGACTACTTCACCCAGCCAGAAATTATACTTGACGCAGACGGGATGAATTTGGTATAAACGAATATAGACAAAGCTGATAATTTTCAGGACGTCAGGGATGTGTTTAGGTGAGGAAGGAGGCACGCAAAAACTGTTAAGAATGAGTTATCCTTAGCCGATATGTGAAAGACCGATTATCGGTGCGTTCAATGTTTTCCCTTTCCCCTAAGGAGTACTATCATGTGTAGAAGATTGATTTGTTTGGTTTCTTTTGTTGTTACCGGGCTGAGCCTCATAAGTAGCGCACAGGCGGGCGAGGCTACGGCCGACACCTTTGTTAGGGGCGCTGAAAATGGTGACACCAATTATGGAAGCAATTCAAACGTCACGATAAAGAATGCCAACGGCAACAGCTATGACCGCAAGGGCTATATTCGCTTTGACGTTTCGGGTACGATCATGGACGCTTCGCTTGATTTGACTGTTTCAACGAACAACGAGGGCGGTGGTGGAACAACGCCGCAAACCTTTACCGTTGAGGTCTATGGACTTGCGGAATCCCTGGATCACACTTGGATCGAGAATGACATCGCTTGGAACAACGCGCCGGGAAATGATACGTCAAGCTCCAACTTCACAGAGGAAGCCACACTGTTGGGCTCTTTCATTGTCGAGCCAATACCGGTCGGGAATGTTGTTTCATTCAGAGATCCCAACTTGGTCGATTTCATCAATAGCGATACAGACAATCAGATTACGCTTTTGCTTCGCAGGACAGCGGGCACCTCCTCGTCGCATAACGTGGCATTCGCCGCAAAGGAACACACAAGTTACAGTGCGCCAACGTTGAATACGATAGCGGCCACGCGGGCTTTTGGTCCGGACCCGGCCGATGGTGCTCTCCTTAATGCAACGTGGGCCAGCCTTAGCTGGCGAGCGATGGATTCTGCAGTTTCCCATGACGTGTATATTGGCGACAATTTCGACGATGTCAAAAATGGCACTGGCGATACTTTCGTGGGCAACCAGGTGGAGACAACGCAGTTCATAGGCTTTTCGGGATATCCTTATCCAGATGGCCTTGTTCCGGGAACCACGTACTACTGGAGAATCGACGAGGCCAACGAAGCAAATCCAAACAGCCCCTGGGAAGGCGAGGTCTGGAGCTTCTCGATGCCCCCGAATACCGCTTATAGCCCTATT
>DQCG01000675.1 GCA_003533825.1 Phycisphaerales bacterium | reverse complement strand
AGCAATTTTGTTATTAATCTTGTCAGTTTTACTTTCTTGCGGAGCGGGGTGTCAGGATAGTGGAAAATATGCAGTTTCGGGAAAAGCCAGCACGCTCGGTCTCGGCGGCGAATTTACCACGGCAGTAAGATCGGATATCAATGCACGGGTCGGCTTAAATATGCTCGATTTCGATATCGATGAGGAAGAAATTGAAGATATTGAATACGATATTGAATTAGATTTTTCTTCTTTCTCAGCATTGGCCGACTGGTATGTCTTTAACGGCTCTTTCCGTATCAGCGGCGGCGTTATATCAATGGACCATGAAGTCGACCTGCGTGCAAGAGGAGCTTCAGGAGAGACTGAAGAAATTGGCGATATTGAGTACGATTGGGATGACATAGGCACTTTATCCGGTTGTGTGGAAATCGATGATGTAGCTCCTTATGTCGGAATTGGCTGGGGCAACCCGCTTACCAGCAGCAGAAGATGGGGATTTACCTGCGATTTAGGAGTTGCTTTTACAAGCTCTCCTGATGTCAAACTCTCTGCAAATGCACTCAATCCGGCCATTGCAGATGCTCTGTCGGCGGATCTGGAAAAGGAAAGGAAGGATATAGAAGACGACCTGGATAAATTTGAGCTATATCCTGTTATTGCCGTCAGCTTCTTCTATAGATTCTAAACTATAAAAGAAGCTAAGATCGGACCGGGATTGCTTTTATATACATGGGAGCTTAGTGAGGATGTAATTAGGGATTCGACAGGCCGTTTAGTGGGGCCGGTGCTGAAGCTGCTACGTTGCTGAGGTATCCGTATCGGGTTCGGGTTCTTCGAGGGACTCACCATCTTCTTCAGCGCTATCCTGCTGCTGAGTCTCTTGCGACGCCGGCTTTTGCGGTTGTTTTGATTCGGAAGCATCTCTCCGCTCAATCCCCTGCGGCGGAGACAAAAGCACTTTCTCGCCAACTTCCAATCCACTGATGATCTCAACAAAGGTATTATTAAACTCCCCTGTTCGTACTTCACGTTCCTTCGGTCCGGTTTCGGTCGCAACATAGCAGAATTTCTTGCCGGCACGATTTTCTACGACCTGAACCGGCACGATTTTGACGTTGTCTAACTGCTCGACGAGAATTTCGACTTTTGCCGACATTCCCGGCTTGAGCACATCGTGTGACCCCTGGATCACGACATAGGTCGTATAGACCTTCACGCCGGGATCGAGCCAGCCATGCTGAGGATCCGGCAATGGAGCGACCTTAACTACCTTAGCCTGAAATGCCATGTCCGGATGGGCCTCGACGGTAACCGTCGCATCCTGACCCGGCATAACTTTGTTTACCGACGACTCGTGAACCCTCAGCTCAACACCCATGACATTCGAGTTAGGAATGGTAAAAATCTTCTGGCCCCGGCGAACCATGTCTCCGACTTCGATCGGGTCTTCACGCCTTTGGTACCAGTCAGCACTGCTGCCGTAGACGATGATGCCCGGGCTTGGCGCACGTATGGTGCACGCGGCAATCTGACGCTCCAGTTTGTCAACATGGCTTTTCTGGAGATTAAACGAGGCTTCGGTACTTTCAAGTTTTGCCTGGGCCTGGGCCAACTGGGATCGTGTCTGGGCGATGGTGCGTTCCAATTCGCGTTGTGCTTCGTGGTAGTCGCTCACAAGCTGCTTTGTTTGCTTGGGAAAACTATAGAGCTTATACAACCTGAGCGCTTCAGATGAACTCTCTTGTTGAATCCGAAACCTGTCCACATCCAGTTGAGCGCTCTTCAAATCAAGGTCCGATGCGTAATTCGCATCATGAAGCTTTTGTGTACCCGTTAAAACATCCGTTGCTTTCTCAAGCTGTCCCTCGGCAAGAAGAATATCATTTTGATATTGCTTCAGCATTTGTGAAGCCTCGCCGCCCAGGCTGTTGGGATCCTCGAGCAATTCCAACAGGACTGCCGTTTCTATCGGTGCATTGGGCTCCCGAGTCACCTGTTCGACAAGTGGCTGAGATGCAGATTCGCCCAGGTAGTTCTGCAGATCCATGAGACCGAACTCAACCGCCAACTCCGCCGCGGCAATGTCCGACTCATTCTGTTTTTTCTGGATGATGTAAGCTTCCTGGGCCTCGGAATAAGACGCTTTGGCAGTTGAAAAACTGATCAGCTCGCGATTGTAAGTGTCCTGGAGCTCAGCCGCGTTCAATTGACAGAGGATTTTACTATTGGCAACATCTTCCGGCGTGATCACCGTGCCCTCGGGAACGATACTGGCAATTTCGACGCCCCGGCCCTCAACCTCACACATAATATCGGTGGACTCCTGAGCTTTGATATTGCCGCTTTCGGTCACCGTGATAACCAGGTCATCCTGGCGCACCGTGAATGTGCTTATTATGTCACCGGTATTAATTGATCCGGGCGTCCTCATCCATCCCGAAAGCACAACTGCCGCGCCGGCAACTACCAGCAGGAGAATTATAATCCAAAGTCGCTTGCTTTTGCGTTTCGCCATACGCCCCTGCCGTCCATTCATATTCTCTGTGTGTCTATTATTCTTATTCGCCACTATCCTCGCTCGCGATTTTCAAATATACATTATTAAACATTCTATTTACACTTCTGCTTTCATTAGATTACAAGATATGGCATCAATTTTCAACTAATTTCTGCATTTCCAGCAGATTTTAGGCAAAACAATTTAAGGACTGACAAATAATACGACAATTTGGGCCTTTTAAAACTTCATATAGCGGCCTGCCCATAATGAAGAATCCTGATTTTCGCTTCTCGATACGGCCAAACAATCTATTGGACTTTGCTCAAGACATAGTTTGACCATGCCACTGCTGGTCGCGAATCTGACTTTTCCAACAGCCCCTGTTTATCAATATTCTTGAAACTTACTCAAAAGAACTTTGCCGGGGACATTAGAAGCGGCACGATAGCATTTGAAGGTATATCGAGCCGGCGTAAAAGTGCTGCTTCAAATCCTTCATAACCGTATGTATGCAAGTAAACTGAAAAGCAACCTTTATAAACTCACCGGAAAGAAATTAACATGATGCAGTAACAAACCTTTCAAGCAGCAAAAATTATTTGAGCACGAATACAATCGTATTTCCGTAAGCACTTATATTTGAACGAATTAACCCCTCTTGGCAATCGTCCTATAATAAAATTTTAGTAAAATCTCAAAAAAAGTGTTCTCGAATATTGACAAGGTGGTAAAAAGTGGTATAATTTCCCACCTTGAATAGACCAAGTGGGACGAATGCCATGCTATTATTAACAGGCGAATATCAGCACGTAGTCGATAACAAAAGCAGAGTCCTAATTTCTAACAAGTTAAGAAATCAGATTGATGTCGATGAGCACGGCAGCAATTTCTATCTTGTACTCGGCGCCAACGGCATACTTTGCTTGTACCCTGAAAAATATTTCGAGCAAATAGCCCTTGCGGTGACACCGGGAACCACGGCACCGGATGAGGCCGTAGTGTTCGAGAGAATAAGCTTCGCTATGTCGAGCAAGGTTGAATTAGACGGCCAGGGTAGATTGCTTCTGAACGATATATTACGGAAGAGGGCCGGATTGAAAGACCACATTACG
Source organism: Phycisphaerales bacterium (assembly GCA_003533825.1). GTDB lineage: Bacteria > Planctomycetota > Phycisphaerae > Sedimentisphaerales > Anaerobacaceae > JAFGPJ01. The sequence continues at coordinate 4,829 of DQCG01000675.1, read as the reverse complement.
CTTATCGGCGTTAGAGACCATATCGAGCTGTGGAACAGTGAAAACTGGGAACAATACGTTTCGGACCATATGGCTCAATATCAGAAACAGATGTCGCAGGCAAGACAGGTTGTCCTGCAAAATCAGAACGAAGAACATTGACTTTTGGAGTGGAGACAAGACAGAATGATTGGAACGGATTCAAACCATTGCAGGATTGTTGCTGAAAGTCTCGCCGGCAAAAGAGAGGTAAACGAACAGACTTTTGCCTCGCTGGCAATTCTTGATGAAAGACTGGAACACTTGAGAAAACTTGACGAGTCTTATTCCGGCGTTACATTTTCACCCGATGCGGCGAAACTTCTAAGTCAGAAGAATGCAGTAACCGTGGGCTGACTTTTAAAGTCTAACGAGTATTGATTGTTGACTAAGACACCCGACCCACAGGAATGTGATAGTAAAAACGGCATATTATATATGATATACGAAACAAGTGGATGGTTCGATAATAGAGCATACTCCGGTTCTTACCGAGACGTTAGCTGAGCAGATAGCCTTGCCACCGGATGGCGTGATGGTCGACGCGACCATAGGACATGGAGGTCACAGCCTTCTGCTCGGCAAAACTTTGGGCCCTGAGGCAGTTATCGTCGGTTTCGATGTTGATAAAAATGCTGTCCGAAGGGCCCAGGTTAATTTAAAGGAGCTTGCCTGTAAGGTTATATTACTTCATTCGAATTTTGCCCGAATCAATGAGCAGCTACGCAACCAGGGCATCAAAAAGGTCGACCTTATACTGGCAGATCTGGGTGTCAGCTCGTCACAGTTGGCTGATGCCGGATTTGGGCTTAGTTTCCGGACAAATATGCCTCTGGATATGAGAATTGACAAAAGATTAAAGCGCACCGCAGCCGATATAATTAATAAATCAGATGAAAAATCTCTGGCTGATTTGATTTACAGGTTCGGTCAAGACAGGGCCTCGCGACGGATCGCGCGTTTTATTGTACGGCAACGTGAAATTGAGCCGATAAAAACAACGGGCCAGCTTGCAGGGATAGTCTGCAAAGCATTCGGAAAAATACAGCGAGGCCGAAGAAGCAGAATACATCCGGCGACCAGAACTTTCCAGGCGTTGAGAATTGCTGTCAACGACGAACTGGAAAATTTGAAGAAGCTGCTCGCCTCAGCGCCGGAACTGCTCAACAAGAATGGTTATATAGCAGTTATTAGCTTTCACAGCCTGGAAGACAGATTAGTCAAAAGCGATTTCAGGCAAAACGGGATGTCAGATATTTACAGAATCGTTACAAAAAAGCCGATTGTGCCGACAAGAGAGGAAATCAAAGAAAATCGGCGGGCAAGAAGTGCAAAATTGAGGATCGCACAAAAACAATAGCCTTATTATTCAATACTCATAAGGAAATGGAGTTTCATTATGACTTCGGATGCGAAGATTGGGTTGCTGTTAGGTTTAGTATTCATCTTTATTATTGCCTTTGCAATTAACGGTCTGCCTCGCTTTCGCTCTAATAGCAATGAGCTGACCACAAATATGGTCAGTTCACCGGATACGCTGGGTATTGGCGGTAACGAGCGTAAGGCTCAGGAAGTCTTTAACTGGACAGAGCAGGTTAACCAAGAGGCGCCTGAAGAGATTCAAACTCCAATAGAGGAAAAGGAGAACGTTCGCTTTAAAATGCAATTGCCGGAGGACATTTCGGTTGCGAAAGACACCTCGGTCATGGAAATTACCGATGAAGCCGAGCCAATTGTAACCGAACCAGCCGGGCCGATTTTCACCGAATCAGTCCAGCCAATTTTAACCGAACCGGTCGAGCCGCCTGCTCCGGAGCCGATTACTGAAGAAATCATTGTGGTCAGGAAACCCGAACCCGTTAAGCCGGCTTCACCAAAAATCTATACTGTCAGCGAGGGCGATACTCTGGCCGATATCGCAAAGAAGTTCTACGGCCCCGAGGAAGGCAATAAGAGGGCAAATGTCGCGAAGATATTTGAGACCAACCGCCAACTGCTGAAAGCAATTGATGAAATCTATGTCGGTCAAAAACTTCTTATACCACCGCTGGGATCTTCGGGACCAGAAAAGAACACAACCGAAAGCAGCTTTTCAAGCTTAATATTCGAGAAGGTGAAATCCATCGGCAGGAAAAATCCTTCGACCGACACCAGGCAGACGAAGCCGAGCAGAGAGTACATTGTGCGGGAAGGCGATAACCTGTGGCGAATCGCCGCCAAACAGCTTGGAGACGGCAGCCGATACACTGAAATAAGTAAAGTAAATACTGATATTTTAGAGGACCAGAATACTCTCATCGTCGGGATGCGTTTGAGAATGCCGGCTCGATAACCCAACAGCAAACCCGGGGGTAAATATTACTTTATTGACGAGAGAATCCTACACGAAAAGCGATATACGTATACAATGTCCCAATCCCGTTTTGTTTTTGTTGTATTTTGTTTTACGGCTGTTTTGATATTTGCCGTTTATCTGCGCAGTGCCAACGATCGCATCTTCTATGAGCTTTGTGCACACTACGCCGAGCAAAGCCGGCTGAAACAGGAGCTTGGCACCAAGCAGCTATTATTGGAAAGCCTGATCAATCCCGCTGCGATTTCGCAGCGTGTTGACGAATCAAATACTGAGGATTAGAAATTGAAAAACATTCGAATAACAATTTTTTTCTCGTTGTTTATGATGGTGTCATTTCTGGCACTGGGCGGACGGTGTTTCTACCTTCAGTTTTTCAAGAGCAAGCACTATATCGATGCCTGCTCCAGACAACAGCGGTCATACAAAAGCCGGCAGCCTCAGCGCGGCGTAATCCTGGATTGCCGGGGCAGGGTTCTCGCCGCAAGCAATAAAATCCAAATCATCAAAGCCGAACCCCGAATCATCGACGACCCCAAGGAAGTATCCAGCGAGCTTGCTCCCATTATTGACATGGGCGCACATGTAATCTGCAAGCTTATCGTTGACAGAAAGGATTCGGGCCATGTGAGAATCAAGGCCGGCGCCGATCCATGTGAGTGCAATTTGGCAAGCAGGATTCACCGGGGCATCGCGGTTGAATCCGATTGGCAAAGGCATTATCCAATGGGACGACTTGCGGCCAATATCGTTGGTTTCACCGACCCGTACAATCGCGGCCTGGAAGGCATTGAGCTGAAGTACGATAAACAGCTCAGCGGTTCGGCCGCGGAGAATATATTCTTTGCCGACTTTCGCCGACGGCCCATCCGACTTAAACAGCAGGAAGGCACTTTGACCAACGGGGTCGGAATCATACTGACCATAGATTCGACCATCCAGCAGTTTGCACGGGATGAGTTGATGAAACATTACGAAAGCTATGAGGCGGAATCGGCCGTCGCGGTCGTGGCCGATCCAAAATCAGGGGCGATTCTGGCAATGGTTTCGCTGCCCGACTTCGATCCTGCCGATATCGGTTCAACCGATCCGAACAACTTTCGCAGCCGGGCCATCACCGACACGTATGAGCCGGGCAGCATACTAAAACCGGTAGTATCTGCAATTGCCCTGGAAGCCGGTGTAGTGAATAAGACGGAGAAGATATTCTGCGAAAATGGAAGCTACCGCGGCACAGGATTCGGAAGAATCGGCGAATACCGCAGAGGTTTCGGCAATTTGACAGTGCGCGAAATCCTGATCAAATCCAGCAATATCGGAATGGCCAAAATCGGACAGAGACTCGGCAAAGACAGACTCTACGAGGGGCTTACACTTTTCGGCTTCGGCAGGAGAACCGGAATCGATGTACCCGGTGAGGTCGATGGATTGTTATGGCCGCCGGAAAAATGGGATGGTTACAGCGTCACACGAATACCGTTCGGCCAGGAAATCTGCGTCACCACCATGCAACTGACGCGAGCGTTCTGCATCCTCGCCAACGGCGGTCGCCTGGTTCGCCCGTTCTTAGTCAGAGCAATTGTCGACAATAACGGAAAGATAACCGAGCTGAAACGACCACCCCCGCCGGTCGGCTACATTATCAAGCCTGAGGTCGCCGAATGGGTCGTTAGTGAGGCACTGGCCGATGTGGTGAATGAGGGAACGGGCAAGAGAGCACAACTTGAAAAATGGCAGGTGTTCGGCAAAACCGGAACAGCGAATATCGCGAGAAGCGATGCAAGGGGCTATTCGGAAAATGCATACGTCGCTTCGTTTGCCGCCGGGGCGCCGGCGGATGATCCCGCTATTGTAGTTCTGGTCTCGGTCCGAAAACCGAACCGGGCGCTCGGCAAAGGCTATACCGGCGGAGTTGTAGCCTCTCCGGTGGCGGCCAAAATAATCGAAAGAACTCTCACATACCTCGGTGCACAACCGGACCGGCAGCGGCAAATGTTCGCCCGGACTCGGAATCGGTGATAAAATGGCCAGGATAATTTACGCCGTCGCGGGGGAAGGATTCGGACACAGCAGCCGGTCGCATCTGATAGGGCAGAGGCTAATCGATGCCGGCCACGATGTGATGTTCGTAGGCTCGCAGAAGTCACTCCTGTACCTAAAGCAATATTTCGGCCGGCGAGTAAAAGAAGTGTTCGGCCTTTCATTCGCCTTTGAAGACGGGCGCGTCGATAAATCGGAAACTCTCAAAAAGAACCTGCTTAAACTTCCCGATGGATACCGGATTAATGACGAGCTTTTCCATGAGCACTTTGATCCATTCGAGCCGGATCTGGTTATTTCGGATTTCGAGCCTTTCAGCGCGTGGTGGGCATGGCGAAAGAACGTGCCGTTTATCAGTATCGACCACGAGCATATGCTGACTCTCTGCAAGCTCGACCACCCGGCGAAGAACTGGTTT
>DQCG01000613.1:2060-7648 GCA_003533825.1 Phycisphaerales bacterium | reverse complement strand
TCAACTGGAAACCGGTAATATCTTCAGACGAATCGGTCACACTAATGGTTACTAATAACATACTTCCTACGCCCATTGAGAATGAGCCTGTATCGGGGCTGAACAATAATTCAACTCCCTGTACTTCGTTGACCGTCTTTCGAAGCACAGCTAGATTCTGATTCGCCAGATCCACGGGCAAGACTTTATTAAACAGAGACAATGACTCTTCATCGCGGCCCATTAATCCTAGAGCTACAGCCATGTTCGCCCGATATTTGCAATTCTCGGGCATGATACCGGCAGCCTTGGTAAACATTTCAAGTGCGATCTCATTGTCTTGCAGGATTATCCAACACATTCCCAAGTTGTTCAACAGGACGGGAGCTTCCGGATCTATGTCGAGACCGTCTTGGAGCGTTTTGATCGCTGCTTTCGTGTGACCCTGGCGCATTTTCAGCTCTGCCAAGCTGTTATAGGCAGCGAGGAAAGCAGGATGCTCGTAAATAATCCTCTTGAGCACAAATTCGCATTGCGAATCCTTGCCCTGCGTGGCAAGAATATTCGCCATGGCCCACAAAGTCTTTGCGGTGGCAGGACGATTGGCTTGGGTCTCAAAATTACTGACCGAGTCATCCTGAACCCAGTCTGTATACGGCCCTGAACGCGTAGATTCCGAACAGCCAATGAGGCACAGCATACACCCTGCGCACAGTGCCAAAGAGAAAGTCAATTTTGCCCAGTGTGTATCTGACATTATTTCATCTCCGGACTATATGAAGTTGATGTTTTTGTACCAGCAATTCGCGACGCCTGCTTCAGGATAACAAGAACTCTTGCCGACGACATGCCTGAGCCGCCCGCCATACCATCCGAAACACTAATTCGTTCCATCTCAATACCAGCTTCCTGCAGCATTTCACGAACTAAGCTTACCCGATCCTCATAGAGGTCTGCAGACGCACCTAACTGTCGAATATTCAGATGGCCGCCATTCTTGGCGAAATGTCCGGTCAGCACGGCAAGATCTCGTTGCCCGAGTTCATTAAGTTCTGCTCCATTCTTGACAAAATGATACGGGAACATCGTGTGTTCGGAGATAATCGCATTTTGGATTGCGATATCGCTATAGGTGTTTATGAGCTTGCTGTTCATGAGTCGCTCATCCGGAGATATCTCCATACTCTCCTTCTGGCATCCAATGGTAAGGACGCAAAACAAAACCAGCGTTGTGATCATAGTCATCTTCATAACAGGTTCTCCTTGTTTCATATCGTTTGCTTAGAAACTTGTGAACATATCTCTTATTTGAACTATAGCCGGCCCGACCGTAACAATAATAATGGCGGGGAAAATGAACAGAACCATTGGGATGAGCATCTTCACCGCTACCTTTTCGGCATGCTCTTCGGCTGTGAAAAAGCGTTCCTCTCGCAGGGCCACGGCGAATTCTCTCAGCGCCACGGAAATACTAGTACCGAACCTCTCAGTCTGGACTAATGTGGCAGCCAGAGATGACAGCTTTTCCACACCGGTGCGAGCCGCCATGCGTCGCATCGCATCCACGCGGCTGACTCCAAGATGAATCTCGAAGTTGGCCAAGGCCATCGCATCGCCTAAGACCGGACTGATATTTCCAATCTCATCGGCAACGATGTTCCAGGCCGAACCCAACCCTATTCCGGAGGAAACGCAGATATCGAGCAAATCAACGGCATCAGGCAGGTGCAGACAGATCTCATTACGACGCTTATTCAGGCGTGCCTTCAGCACCATATTGGGAACGAAGAACAGACAAACACCAGCGAAAAAAGCCATGTTGATTTTCTTTACCGGATGAAGTTGCATGGGCAAGGTTAGTATTGCTGCAGATCCAACGCCAATCAGAAAAAGCAACATCTTCATACCAGTGTAAACCGCCGGTGCGGCCTTACTATAAAAGCCAGCCCGGACGAGTTCTTCCCATAAGTTTGTGCTCGAACGTCCGTGAGAGGTGTAGTTGCCGATCACTTCAAAGAATCGCAGTAGACCAGATTTTTTCTTGCCTGGCTCTGTCTCGTGTGTGATCTGAAATGGATCGTCCTGGAGTCTTGTCTCCAGACGTTTCTTCCTTCTTGCCTTCAACAGAAGAATCGTGACGCCAATTGCCATTACGGAGAGGAAGGTCAGTCCGGGGATCACTATTTTGTCTGTCATGTCACCCATTTATTGAGATACCTAACAATATCCGCCAGTTTCATGTTCTTATTTAGAATTTAATTACTGCAAGTTTGCCCATAATCCACGTGCCAATTAGAATCATTACAACCATCACGACTAACATATATGTGCCTATTGTTGTTGTCCAGAACGTCGACATATACTCAGGGTTAAGAAAAGTCAACATTAGGAGCATAAATACGGGCAGTCCACTCAATATCTTCTTACTTAGTTGTGCCTGTGCTGTCAAGACGCGAATGCGTTTGTTCAACCTGATACGGCTCCTGACCACAGATGCCAGAGAGTCCATCAAGTCGGCCAGATTCCCGCCACTCTGCAACTGTATGGCGATTGAGGTCGCAAAGAGCTTAAACTCGGGGCTGGGAACAGTCTCTGCAACTTTCTTGATGGAAGCCCCGAAATCTTTGCCCATCATCTGCTCACGGCAGATTCTGTCAAAAATGTCACCTATGGGCTTGTCGATTTCCTCCGAGATCAGTTGAAAGGATCCCAGCAGAGGCAATCCTGCACGAAGAGCGCGGGCGCAAATACCTAATCCATCAATGAATTGCATATCAAGCAAAACATGGTACTTAGAAGTGCACACCAGCACGTATCGCCAGAATAAGATCACGACTGCTGCCGCGACACCAACCGCCAGCATAGTGCTGCCGCCTGCGGCAAACACCAGCAAGAATCCCAGAAGGCTCGCTGCGCCCACCCCGAACAGAACCATGTGTGCCGGCGTTCGCCATCCGGTCACGGTTCTAAGAGTCTCCAGTCGTTCCTGTAGAGTCACCGTCTTCCGCGAAGTCACACCCGCCTGCTCTTGTTTCTTATCTCGCCAGAGCTGCGATGTTTGGGCCTCGCCTGTCTCTTCCCTGGCAATGCCCAGCCTATTCCGCGCAAACCTCGAACGAGCCAGCGTTTGGCCAAACCAGAGCAATACACAGATGCACCAGATACAGAAGACAAGTCCGAAGACTGCAGCCATTACGATAACAGTTATTGTCTGTCTTGGATCCATAGAGTTGCTAAAGTCCTACTTACGATCATTTGGTCGATCTGTGAACCTATCGTTCGTTAGCACCTGTCTGGTCCCAGCAAGGACCCTCCGTTGAAACATATCGTGCGCCAGTTCAACGCCTCTTTCCAGCAGCCGATTTATCAGCAGCGGCCGGACTCCGCAAACTTCGAAGTTCCCCTTTGCATTTCCAGATTCATCAACACCGGTTTTATTGAAGCGGAAGATATCATGAAGACAAACCGTATCGCCTTCCATGCCGGTTATTTCCACAATATTGATGACTTTTCGTTTTCCCCCTGTCATGCGCTCCAACTGAACTATGAGGTGGATTGCCGAACTCACTTGTTCCCGAATAGCCCGTATGGGATGGTTGACCCCGGACATACTAACCATGCTTTCAAGTCGTCTCATCGCATCTCTGGGACTATTGGCGTGCACTGTCGTCATTGATCCCTCGTGCCCTGTGTTCATTGCCTGTAACATGTCCAGCGTCTCACCGCCGCGAACCTCACCAATTATGATTCGATCGGGACGCATACGCAGGCTGTTACGCACAAGATCCCGCTGGGTAATGCAGCCCTCCCCCTCAATGTTCGGCGGCCTGGTTTCCAGACGCACGACGTGATCGCGCTGCAATTGCAATTCCGCAGCGTCTTCAATGGTCACGACCCGCTCGCCCTCCGGAATCCATCGTGACAGAGAATTGAGAAAAGTGGTCTTGCCCGAGCCGGTACCGCCAGATATCAGGATGTTCGTCTTGCACTGGACGCAGGCCTGCATGAAATCCGCCATCTCTTGAACCAATGTATCCAGTTCGAGCAGTCGCTTAATATCAATCGGTATGGTGCCGAAACGTCTGACGCTGACCATAGGTCCATCAAGAGCAAGAGGAGGTATGATGGCATTGACTCGAGAACCGTCCGGCAGGCGTGCATCGAGCATGGGTATGCTTTCATCTATGCGGCGTCCCACGTTTGTACCGATCCGCTTGATGATTCGCATCAGGTGATTATCGTCCAAGAATTTGATGTTGCTGCGATGAAGTTGCCCGCGCTTCTCTATGTAGATTTGATATGGGCCATTGATCAGGATATCGCTGACCTCAGGGTCCCGCAGAAACACTTCTATAGGGCCAAAGCCGAATACCTCATCAAGGACCTCCTGAAGCAGACGTTGCCTGTCCGGACCCGAAAGAGGGTATTGCCTGGCGCGGAGCAAAGTGTCCACTCTCTCAGCACACTCCTTGTGCAATTTTGCGAGAGGGATATTGCGGGCCTCATCATAGTCCAACATATCCAACAACTGATTATGCAGATCCGCCTTTATTTTCTGTAAAACAGCACTTTCATTCCCTTCGCCGTTGTCTGGTTCGAGGATTTGTTCCAGTTCTTCGTCCATTTTCAATTACCCTCAGACTTTAACGGTGCCGTTGTTTCCATGCGCACGCACGCCGACGGCAAGTTCCAGAATATCTCTTCGCAGGCCCGATCTCTTCGCAGCTTCGGCTAAAGGTTTGCCGTTATTAACAGACTTCATCGCTTTGCGCCAATCGCTTCGGATGGTTCTGCAGGAACTCAGACCCAATGCTCTCTTGGTGTCTTCAAACCTGACCAGCGGACCTCGCTTTTTAACCCGATTAGCCAGAGGGAGGACTCTTTCTCGTGCAATCCCGGCGTCCATTAGAGATGATACTATTGCCCGGGTGGTATTTACGTCCTTAACCGTGAGCTGAAACACGACCACGACGAGATCGCTCATCTTGGCCAGTTCTATGGTGGTAGTTCGTGTTAAACGAGGGGCGTCTATCACGGTGTACCCATAGATTTGTCTACACGCCTCGATGACGCGGGACACATTCTCATAGCGGAGCACCTTGGTCCCCGCAAATGACGAATTAGCCGGACTTGTCAGTAGGTGAAAGTTATCCGCGTATGCGCAGGCGCTCGACCTTATCAGGTCTGAGTCGATGACGTTGTTCTTGGGGGCCAGGACATCGGCAATGCCATATTGACTCTTGATTGCCAGATAGCTCGACATGGCCCCATAAAAGCCGTCCAGATCGATAGCCAAAACCAGCTTGTCCGAGAGGAATCGAAGTTCACTTGCAAGGTTTATCGCAACTGTGGTCGCACCGCAGCCTCCGCCGCCGGAAAAGATCGGAATGACCAAAGAATCCGAGTTCACCTCCCTTTTCCTGTTATCTTGGACAAGCAACTGAAGTTCCTGCGAAAGTTCCGATACGAGTGTCTTTTTCTCCAAGAAATGTTTCGCGCCGGTCCGCATAGCCTGCAGAACCAGTTCCGTGGTAAGGCTGCTGGAAACGAGTACAACAAACGTTTCCGGAGAAATGCCATAAATCGTGGCAACATCCCTCATCATCTGC
>DQCG01000613.1:0-2039 GCA_003533825.1 Phycisphaerales bacterium | reverse complement strand
CTCCTCAACTGGGACAGGTCTTGATAGACATTCGTCAAAATGAAGTTCTTGTTCCCGGCAAACACACCTTTCACTATCTCAGCAGTTTCCTGCTCTTTAGTGACCAACAGTATTTCAATTTCTGACTTCATAATACAATTTTTCACCCCCCAAAAAAAGTTCTATAGTCCGGCAAAAGCGAAAAGACGCGATCGCTTTGAAATAACTTGTGTCCTGCTACATACAGCTCCTGGTTCTTGTCTGTCACATCCTCGTGCCGTACATCATCCGCGTCCACCGACGGAGTGAGCGTTTCCGAGACATTCCTGATTTCCTGATTCGGCGAAAGCTCGGCCTGACTGGGAGATTTAGGTGCATCGAAAGAATCCCAGGCCCCCGGGCCGACCAGCCGATTTAAGCCCATCTGTTCCAGCCATCTGGCGCGGTCGGCGTCGATCTTAGCCGGCTCCTTGCCTTCTATTCGCCCTTCGATATAGAGTTCCCAGTCACTGGGTTCTGAACGCGCAAATCCCGGAAGCGGCGGCACTGAGGCGAGAGACATAGGCTCGACGAGCGAGGCCGTGACAAGCACGACAAGCTCCGTTTCTTTCTTTTGATACCGCACTGAGCGGAACAACGTGCCGAGTATCGGCAGATCGCCGAGGCCCGGAATGCGAGCGCTAGCTGCCTGGCTTTCATCCATAAGCAGACCCGCCATTGCAAATGTTTGCCCGTTTTTGAGTTCCAGCGTAGTCTCGGATTTGCGCGTGACCAGGGCGGGAACCCTGAAACCTTGTACAGTAATGGCGCCGACATCCGACAAGCTGCTGACTTCCGGCATCGCATGCAGACGAATCGTGCCGTCGCCGAGCACCTCCGGTTCGAACGACAGGCGGACGCCATATTCCTTGTACTCGATAGTGATCGTTCCGGTGCCTCCACCTCCGCCCCCGGTCTGGGGGACCGGGATAGGATATTCGCCGCCGACCAGGAAGCTGGCCTGCTCGCCGCTGAGGGCCACAAGTGTCGGATTGGCCAGGAGTCTCATAGCCCTATTCTCGATCAGAGCCTCGATGAAAAACTCTAAATCGGCTCTCGGAACACCGGCGAAAATAGTGGTTGCCGAGCTTGCCGCTGCACTTTCTTGAAAAACAAAGGGAATGCCATCCCCGGCAGCAGTGCCCTCCGGGACGCCAATATTGATCGAGGAGTTCGTAGCCCCGGTCGTCGAAACGCCTCGCATACCGCCGAACCAGTCATCTTCCGTATGGAAGTAGCTCATACCCATGGATCGAAGTGCCTCCCGGCCGACCTCTGCAACGCGAACCTCCAACTGGACCTGCTGCACACCGGCGAGACTGGTCATATCGACATAAGTGACATTGCTCGTATCCAGAAGATTGTGAAGCTGCTCGATCTGCTCAGCGCTGCGAAGCAGCCCCTTCACGATAAACGCCTCACCGGACTGATTCACTTCCAGCGAGGCATCGGGGAACAGCTCGTCCAGTTTTGCCTTGAGGCTGACCGTGTCGAGCCGGACCTGCACCTTCCACCGCTGTACTTGTGTCTCGTCCTCGTTCCAGATTATCAGGTCGGTCAAGCCCGCCTTGAAACCCTGTAGCAGGAGGTCGTCCGCCAGAACCTGGACGTCGGCGATAGTCGGATCCGTCACCGCGACGCGGCTAACCGGCCAGGGCGTCTTGACTATTGTCGATTCGCCCAGAAGAAATGTGACTGACTCATGCCTGACCGAAACACCGCTTGAATCGGGCATACCGGCGTATGCCGCCAATGCCAATGGAGCACCGATAAGCATGACGGCCAGAACAGAGCATATCTTATGAGTCCTGATACCTCTTCCTTCAATGAGCGATATCATTGACGCTCTTTCCGACTTCATTGATTCTCCTTTCAGATCCAAACAGACTGGTCTTGCCATTGACGTCTCCATTTCTCGATTCCGGCAGCTCTTCCTCCACGGTCTTGTTGCCACGATGAATTATGACCTTTCGGCGCGCATTACGGGGAGTCCGATCTCCTGTCGGGGGCAGAAACTTAGG
>DQCG01000580.1 GCA_003533825.1 Phycisphaerales bacterium | reverse complement strand
ATTTAATCAAATGCCCGAACAGATCAAAAACACAGAAACAAAGAACCGGTACTACGTAAGCTCGTTGATCCAGGAGGCATTCACATCCAGTCAGCTCGAAGGTGCGGTAACAACGCGCATCGTCGCAAAGGAAATGATCCGGACGGGACGTCTGCCTTGTGACAAGAGTGAGCAGATGATTCTCAACAATTTTGCTGCCATGAAGCGCATAAATAAGCTCAAGGACGAGTCGCTGTCTAAAGAATTGGTTTTCGATCTTCATCAGCTTGTGACAACGAAAACATTGGATGATTCATCAGCAGTGGGACGATTCCGTACGGCTGATGAAAAAGTACATGTAATTGATGTGTATAATGAGGTTTTCCATGATCCACCGCCAGCAAACCAGTTGGAGGAAAGAATGGCAGCCATGTGTGCATTTGCCAATGGCCGGACACCTGAGCACTTTGTTCATCCGGCGATTAGAGCGATCATTTTACATTTTTGGATGGCTTATGATCATCCATTTGTCGATGGCAACGGTAGAACAGCCAGGGCTTTATTCTACTGGTTGATGTTACGACATAAGTATTGGCTTTTCGAGTTCGTATCCATCTCACAGATTATTGTCAAGGCACCAGCTAAGTATGCTCGTGCCTTTCTTTATACAGAGACGGATGAAAACGACCTGACATATTTTATTATCTACCATCTTGATATCATCCGTCAAGCAATCAAGACGCTTTACGAGTACATAGAACTGAAAGCCAAGGGACTCCAGGCGATTGAGAACCAGTTACGGGGCATTCAAGTACTCAACCATCGGCAGAGGGCGCTAATCAGTCACGCCTTGCGTCATTCTCGCCATAAGTATACTTTCAAGTCGCACGAGATAAGCCACAACGTAGTCTATCAGACGAGCCGGCTCGACCTCTTGGACTTGGAGAATCGAGGTCTTCTCACCTGTCAGAAAATAGGCAGGACGTGGTACTTTACACCAGTTGGTGATCTTGAAGAAAAATTGGCCAAATTAGATTAAGTCCTGTATGGAAACGCAGAAATTGCATAGCTGGAATTTGTCTTATTCGCGGGCAAGAGAGGTGCAGTCTGAGCTTGCCTGCAAGGTCGAGTTTACGCGTTTAAAGAAAAATCCGAAACTTATCGCCGGGATTGATTGTGCTTTCAGCAGGGACGGCGAGAGAATTCTCGCTGTGGTAGTTGTTTTGCGACTGCCCGGATTTGAGGTTATGGAGATAGTGAGTGCTTCGCGAAAGGTAACTTTTCCCTACATACCCGGCCTGCTTTCGTTTCGCGAGGCCCCGGTCTGTATCGCTGCCGTTGAGAAACTGCAAACACAGCCGGATGTGTTTATGATTGACGGCCAGGGAATCGCTCATCCCCGCCGGCTCGGTCTGGCGGCCCATCTTGGCCTGTTTCTTGATCAGCCGACAATAGGCTGTGCAAAAAGCCGGCTCACCGGAACTTATGAAGAGCCTCCGCTCGAAAAGGGGGCCTACAGCCTGTTGAAAGATGACAAGAGAAAGCAGAAGACACAATCCGAGATAATTGGTGCGGTCGTCAGGACACGCACAAATGTCAAGCCGGTCTTCGTCTCAGTAGGGCACAAGTGCCTGCTGGAAGATGCAATCAGAGTCGTTCTTGAATGTGCCGTGAAGTATCGTCTTCCGGAACCGACCCGGCTTGCTCACCAGGCAGTCAGCAAGTTGAAGTTAAAGGCCTGAACGAGTCCTACCTGTCCTGTATGTCGGCACAGAGAATCAGAAAAACCGCAGTCTCTTCATTCTGCGTCGCACCGGCGATGGCGGGTACGCCGGCATGAAGATTTACCGCGCCCAACCATTCCCTGCTCACGGTGTTGGGCGGTGTTTCATCGGTGGAGCTAATGTTCCGGTATGTACTCTCTTTGAAGTCAAAACTCACGAGTATTTCGCCGCCGGGGCGGACAGATGCTGTGGCTCTGAACGTCTTGCCAATATCATAATTCGAATAACGTACAGCACGGGAAACTTTTCTGTCGCTCGGAACAGCTACTTGCCGCTCTTGGTAGATAGTCTCCGTAATTTTGGCCTCTCCGCGTTGACCTGAGAGAATTACCACCTTTACACCCGTGGTGACCTGTGCTATGTCCCTGGCTTCCAGGCATTTGAGGATATTTTCCACCGACACGGAATCGGGCTTTTGGCCGATGGGACTGACTCCCTGCTTATACAGCTCCGGGAGGTTGACCTCAACGACAAATGCCTCGATCAGGACGCATACATCCTGTTGCTGCTCGTCGATATTCCCATCCTGTTTAACCTGTGCTTCGACGGCTGGCCCGATGGAACGGCCGGCAACGAAGACGATACAGAGCGTAGTCATAACCAACAATACAATGCTTTTTGAAATGCCTGACATGATTCTTCCCTTTCAAATTTCGACTCATAAAATTTGACTGCTCAATATTAAAGAGGCACGAAAGGGGATATTCGTTACAGAAAAAAAGCAAATTGCGCCAAATAAGCTTGCGGACCCGGACGGACTTCCTCTGTCGAATAACTTTAAGAGAGATTCGCGAACCGCCCTTGCAGAGAGCCGGAGTTTATCGAAGTAACCGGTTTACTCCGGCACGACTTTTGCGGATATTATAATCACAGGTTCGACGGGAACATCATCCATGCCTTTCTGCGTCGATGTCTTTACTGAAGCGATGGTATCCACGACGTCCATTCCCTCGGTGACCTTGCCGAACACGGCATATCCCGCCTGGTCGCTATTTACATAATTGAGAAACTCGTTGTCAGTGTGATTAATGAAGAACTGGGATGTTGCGCTGTCGGGATCGTTGGTTCGAGCCATTGCGAGGGAGCCTCGCTCGTTGCTCAGGCCGCCCCTGGCTTCATTAATGATTGGATCCCGCGTTTCTTTGCGAACCAGTTTATTTGTGAAGCCGCCGCCCTGGATCATGAAACCCGGGATGACTCTGTGAAAGATCGTTCCATCATAGAATCCTTCGGTCAAATATTCGAGGAAATTCTTCACTGTGACGGGGGCCGCCTGCTCATTCAGTTCAATGACGATATTTCCCATGCTTGTTTCCAGCTTCACAACGTTACTTTGTGATTTCACAATATTCCTTTCCAAGTTCACAATTTTTTTGTCGGCCTGAGCCTTGTTGGTTTTCTCACTGCAGCCGCAGGCCAGTACAACAACTGTCAACAATCCATAGAACCATGATTTTCTATCCATCCAGATACCTCTCAAAAGAAAATTCTTAGAAGTGCACCGTCTTGTTTACTCCACAAGTCGTCCGCTACATATCGTCGCCGATTTTTTCCTTCCACTTGTGTTTTCTGACGGAAGTCAGGATTTTCTGTGCACATTCCAGTGCGGCCAGCCCCTCCTGGGCGCTGACCTCGGGCATGCTTGTCCTGTCGGTTATGGCTTGCAGAAAAGCCTCCTGCTCCAGACGGATGGGTTCCTTGTCATCGATATCGAGCTGTTCGATATGCAGCAAATCCGGCCAGTTTACCGAAGTCAGGTCGAATCCCCCGGTTTCTTTGTGATCTTTTATCCACTTTAAAACGTTAATATTCGGATCGGCTTTAATAATGATACCGCTCTTCCTGAGATAATCCACACTCAGGTATGCCTGCTGGCTGAAGACCCTTACCTTTCTTTCCGTTTTAAGAGCAAGTCTCGAAGCGGTAATATTTGCAATACAGCCGTTGTCGAAAACTATCCTCGCATTGCAAATATCTTCCCTGTTTTCGACAACATTGACACCGACTGCGTCCACTTTGCTGATTTTACTTGCCGCAAGGGACAGGATAATATCGATATCGTGGATCATAACGTCCAGCACGACACCGACATCGGTTGAGCGGAACGGGTACGGACTGATACGGTTGGCCTCGATAAACTTCGGCTTGATATCGAGCCGTTTAATTGCCTGAACCACAGGATTACACCGCTCGGAATGGCCCACGGCCACGACGCTGCCGTTCTTTTTCGCAAGGGCGACAATCTTCCTGCCTTCCCTGACATTGGCCGCCAGCGGCTTTTCAATAAGCACTGCAATTTTCTTCTTGATAAAGATTTTCGCCAGCTTCATGTGTGTCACCGTCGGAGTCGCGATTGTTACGGCATCGACCTTATCCAGGATTTCCTCGCAATCGGTCGTGGCCAAACAGTGATATTGATCGGCAAGACGCCGGGCTTTTTCGGCATCGATATCGACTATAGCGACAAGATCACTTTGCGGCAACTGATTGTAGACCTTTGCGTGTATGGCACCCATTTTACCGGCGCCGATTATTGCAGTTCGTAGTTTCGTATTTTGTATAGCTTCGTTCATTACTCGGTTCTCGTAGTTGATTGTACGTTGTTGAACTATCAAGTATTTCTAAACTTTTCCCGGTACCTGCCGTATTGATGCTCGTTACTTTTGATTATCGCATCGATCATGGCCCGGACATTATCATCGATCCCATCCTCCTTTGATAATGCTTTTGCATTTTCGAGCAATGTGCCGTCCTGCCGGTACAGTTTTTTATATGCCTCGAATATTCGCTGTTGCTGCTCTTCGCTCAGGCCGGCTCGATTAAGTCCCCGCTTGTTCACTCCTCGAACTCTCGGTGGATAATGTCCGCTGACCGTCAGAAACGGTGGAATATCCCGGTTAATCCCGGCTAATCCGGCTACGTAGCACCACTTGCCGATCGTCACAAACTGATGTGAAGCGGCCAATCCGCTGAACCAGACTCCTGTTTCGATCTTGCAATGCCCGCCGATCTGTACGAGGTTGCTCATCACGGTATTATCTTCAACTATGCAGTCATGTCCGATATGCGTACTGACCATCATGAAATTATTGTTTCCAATTTTCGTCAGATCGCCCGGATGAATGCTCGGATGGATTGTCACTTGTTCGCGAATTACGTTTCCGTCGCCTATAACGAGCCCGCCGATCTTCGAATCAGCATTCAAACGCAGAACCTGCGGCCGGCTTCCAAGCACACAATTGGGAAAAAACTGATTGTTCTTGCCGATCTTGACGTCCTTGTTGATAACCACGTTGGCGTCGAGTATCGTACCGGAACCGATCGAGACTCCGCTGTAAATTACACAATTAGGCCCGACAGTAACGTCGTCGGCCAATTGTGCATCTTTATGGATTACTGCACTTGGATGTATCTGAGTCATATTACCTCTTTAAAATACCCTTTCTATACTTTTTCATCGTCGACGAGCATAAATTTAATCTGTGCTTCGGCGACTAATGTATCACCAACCATCGCCTGGCATTGACACTGCGCGGTTCTTTTCCTCAATCTGCTCGTCTCGGCGATAAGAATAAGCTGGTCACCGGGCACAACGGCTTTACGCAATTTTACGTTGTCCATACTCAACAGCACCGCAAGCTTGCCGGTGTGCTCAAGTCTCTGTGCAAACAACAAGCCGGAGACCTGGGCCATTGCCTCAACAATAAGAACGCCGGGCATAATCGGTGTGCCGGGAAAATGGCCCTGGAAGAA
>DQCG01000375.1 GCA_003533825.1 Phycisphaerales bacterium | reverse complement strand
AGAGCCTTCTCGACGTACTTGCCGACGGCATCTCACGCTCCGCACAGGACTATGTGTGCCGCAAACTGAGAGTCGTGGGCACCGCCCAGTCCGTCGAGGCTCTCGCCCGCCTTCTGCCGGCCGAGGAGACCTCGCACATCGCACGCTACGCCCTGGAACGCATTCCGGACAAGAAGGCGGCCAAGGCGATGCGGAACGCGTTGCCGAAGGTCAGAAAGAAGCTCAAGCCGGGCATTATCGGTTCGCTGGGCGTACTTCGCGACAAGAAGAGCATCATGGTCTTCTCGAAGTTTCTTGGCGACTCCGATATCCAGATTACTAAAGCCGCGGCCCAATCACTGGGTCTGATCGGAACATCGGCTGCGGCCAGGGAACTGAGCAAGTTCGCTAAGAAAGCATCTGCCAACATGAAGCTGCCGGTAGCCGACGCCTGCCTTGCCTGTGCCGAGCAGTTGCTGGCCGATGGCAAGAAGTCCGAGGCAGTAGCTTTGTACAACGAGCTCAAGGGCGATGACAAGCCCTCGCACGTCAAGGCTGCCGCGATGAAAGGTATTCTGACCGCTGCAACTAAGCAGTAATGCCGCACAAAAAGCAAACAGATGACTCAAAGAAGAAGCCCGCACCGCCACTATGTCGGTGCGGATCTTTTGACAAAAGTCGTCCCAACGTTTGTGTGAGATTTCTTTTGTTGGAGTAGTCCGTTGGCTTTACGGCCTGGACAGCACCTCTTTTTTCTGTATGATTTCGCGCAGTTCATTGAATTAATAATGGCTTTTCGAGGCGTTTTACCGTCTCGAAAACCATGTTGTACTAAACGCAGGGCAACGATTTGATAAGTTTTGCCCTGTTCTAATCAAAGCCTGGACAATCTATCGATGTTTTAATAGTGAATTCCGGCTGTAAATCCGGGCAGACTTTATTATTTTGGAATCAAATTGGATATATGAGCAAACCAAGAGCGATGGTCCGGTACATTGAGTTAGAAACGGCTTGTTGTTTTCAATTCTTAGAGATGTTGTGAGCCTGTCGAGTGCAGGTGGATATCTCAGGTCATGGGCTGGGTGAACATGGTCTCGGCAACTGTTCAAGCAAGACCAACTGGTCACCGTCGCAGTGCAGGCATTTTAATGTTTTATCAGTAACATGCGAATCTACATTTTCTGATTGCCGGACAGGTCGGCCTGACATTATAGCAGCCACAATCATAGAGTTGGCCAGCGTGCTTACATGGTGAGCATTGGACTTATGTCAGATTCCATAGTAGCTTACCTTGTGAAATCCTTTCGGCAGTACGTGTTGCAAATATCTGCGAATAAACTCAGCGCCGCCTTCCGCAGCGTTCCGGCCTCGAATGGCAGCATCCCGGCCAGCAATTGGTAGAGGACAACACCGAGCGAATAAATATCCGTCTGGGTATCCACACCCTGGGCGGTCATCTCCAACTGCTCAGGACTCATATATTCAGGTGTCCCGATAAACTGCCCCTGCCCAGTATAGAACGTTCGCTCCGTAAGCAGTTGCGTCAAGTCCTTGGCGACGCCGAAATCGATGATCTTTGGTACTGCCTGGTTGTCCTTAATGGAGACCAGAATGTTGGAGGACTTGATATCACGATGAATAATGCCTTTTTGGTGGGCGAGGTGGACGGCTCGCCATGATATTTACTCGGTTTGTGAGGAGTGAAGTGTACATTCACCGATGTTTCGCCGGCGTTCTGCAAAGCTTGACAAACTGGTTGAGATCTGAATCCCATTTAATTATGTATTCTGGACCCGGGTGAAAGTGCGGACAAACTGCCCCCTCGACTACGCAAAATGTAGATTAGATTTACCATTTTTCCGGAACCGCGAAGGCTGCCGATCATTTGGCCGGACCACAGGCCCATTTTTTGCTGGCTACACATAAATAAAGACGCTGATTCGGCCATAAAATTACAGTTTTTTTGCACAAATCATGAAAAATTTTTTATTTTCTAAAAAATACTGTAACGAATTCGTGCTTTTTACGTCTATCAAATAGTGTCCAACGCCTAATAATCTCGGCATAAAGGCCGGCAGATGTATGGGTAAGGACCTATCGAATGGTAAAATAATCAACGCTCAATATGCGCCAACGTTGACCAAGTTGGTGTAGGATAATATGATTAGCTAGCAACAAATGGAGATATAACGTATGCAACGATCTGAAAAAGCACCCGTTGTACGTAGAGATGGAGAAACAAGCGAAGAAGCTGTGTTGAACAAGCTTGTGCAGGGATACTTGAACCTGACACGAGAGATACACAAGGTTGTTGTCGGACAAGATGAGGTCATTGAAAGTGTACTATGCTGCATGCTGGCCGGCGGACATTGCCTGGTGCAAGGCGTGCCGGGACTGGCCAAGACATTATTAGTTACTTCGCTCAGCCGGGTTTTACGCATGACGTTCAATCGTATCCAGTTTACGCCGGATTTGATGCCGTCGGATATTACCGGGACGGACATCATCCAGCAGGATCCAAAGACAATGCAGCCCTGCTACAACTTCGTCAGGGGCCCGATTTTCGCTCACGTGGTCCTGGCAGATGAGATCAACCGGACACCTCCGAAGACTCAAGCAGCCCTTCTTCAGGCCATGCAGGAGAGACAGGTCACCACGTCAGGAACAACGTATGAGTTGCCGAAGCCCTTTTTCGTGCTCGCTACACAGAATCCGATCGAGCAGGAAGGCACTTACAATCTGCCCGAAGCGGCCCTGGACCGGTTTATGTTCATGACTCACATCGACTATCCGCCGTTAGACGACGAGTGCGACATAGTCAAGCGTACAACCACCGGCAAAGACAACGGCGTCGAGCCAGTTCTGGACGCCAAGCATATACTCCGTTTTCAGGAAATTGTCCGACGGGCCCCTGTGACCGATGCGGTCATCAAGTATTGCGTGTACCTGGCGCGAGCCACGCGTCCGGAGGATCCCATGGCTACGGACATGGCAGACCAGTATTTCAAGTGGGGAGCCGGGCCCAGAGCCAGCCAGTTCATGACATTAGCTGCTAAAGCCCGGGCCTTGATCCACGGACGAGTGACGGCCGGACACGAAGATGTAAAAGCCATGTGCAAGGCTGTGTTGAGGCACCGGGTGACAGTGAATTTCAATGCAGAAGCAGATGGTATTGCTGCTGATACGGTTCTGGATGATCTAATCGACCGGGTGCAACCACCCAAATAAAGATGCAAGCTTAAAAGCGGTGAATAACCAATGACCGCACAAAGGAAAAACAATTATGTTGATCCGGCCCTGTTGAGCAAGCTCAAGAATATGAACTTAGTGGCTCGCTGCGCCGTGGAAGGGTTTTTTGCCGGGATGCATCCCAGCCCCTTTCACGGTTTTAGTGTCGAGTACAGCGACCACCGTGCCTACCAAGCCGGCGATGATCCGAAGTACCTGGATTGGAAGATGTACGGCAGGAGCAGAAAGTTGTATATCAAGCAGTTCCTCCAGGAGACGAATCTGACTGCTTACATAATGCTGGACAGCAGCCGCAGCATGTCATTTGCATCAGAAGACAGTGTCACAAAGCTGGAATACGGTAGTTATTTGGCGGCTGCCCTGGCCTATCTCATGTTGATGCAGAACGATTGCGTCGGCTTAGGTGTGTTTGCCGAAGATATCCACACCTGGATTCCGGGAAGATCGCGACGAACGCATCTCAGTGTGGTGCTCAGGAAGCTACAAGAAAACCAAGCCAACGGCAGGACACGTCTTGCAAACGTCCTGCACAATCTGGCAGAAAGGACACAGCGCCGAGGCATTGTCATTCTCATCTCCGATTTACTGGACGATGTGGAGGATGTGAAGCGTGGACTTGCTCACCTGAAATATCTCAAACACGACGTGATCCTGTTTCATCTCATGGATAGGCAGGAACTCGATTTGGACTATGAGGGACTGGTACAATTCGAAGATCTGGAGAGCAGAAGGATCGTCAGAGTGTTCCCCAAATCAATACAAACGACTTTCAAAAGGAACGTCAGCCAGTTCATGGAACAGGTCAGGACAAATGCACACAGCAACAATATTGATTACCATTTGATGAATACATCGGAACCGCTGGATCGAGCCTTGATAGCCTATTTAGCGAAGCGCAAAGTTATGGGATAAATCATGGGCTTTGGACAGATAATTTTCTTGTTGGGAATCACTGGTATTGTCGGACCAATACTGATTCATCTCCTAATTAGTTCCTGTTGCGGAAACGAATTTATGTAAAAACTTATACAAAAAAAGCCTGTCCCTGTTATTATTCGGTTACCAAAAAACCAATAAGAAAGGAACAGG
>DQCG01000076.1 GCA_003533825.1 Phycisphaerales bacterium | reverse complement strand
CCCGCGTATACAAACACGATTATCCACACGAGCGGCACGAGCGGCAGGAAAAGACGTTTATCGTCGAGGGCGGAAAGACACGCCGCGTTGCAGTTCAGCTTAGAGGCTACCCGAAGGTGACTGGTATTGTTCGGGATCAGAAGGGCCAGCCGGTTGGCGGCGCCATGATCAGTATCTGTCCGGGCCGGGATGATGCTACCAGTGACAGTCAGGGCCGATTTGAGATTCGCTGGCAGACACCCGAGTGGTCACGAGCAATGACTCCGCATGTTATAGCACGACACCTTGAGCGGAATTTAGCCGCCGCGGTGGAAATCGAAGAAGATGCCAGGCTCATCGACATCAATATGACCACGGGTGTTGTCTTGGCCGGTAAGGTTGTTGATGTGGATGACAAACCGGTAGAAAAAGCGTATCTTAACCTGACGTTCAGGAGCTCGAATTATGGCATTTCGATGAAGCGTGAAAAAGGCGTGACGAACGCAGAGGGATATTATGAAATCAGGGCCGTACCACCACATCACGAGTATTCCGTGAACGCTGGCGCAGATGGATATGGCCGGAATGAGGTTCGAATTACTACCGACGATGTCGTAAATAATCGGCTTGAAGTTGAAGCAATCCGTTTAGCCCCTGCGAATCTTTCGGTTTCCGGCATCGTGGTGAATGTTGAGGACAAGCCCATGGATGATGCGCACGTATTCATTCAGGGTGTAGGTCAGCCTTACCGACATACACTAACAAAGAAAGATGGTAAATTCACAATCGAAGGCGTCTGCGCCGGTAGCATCAGGATCACTGCCAATAAGCCCGGCACCACGGTTTTATCCGGTAGTATTCAAGTCGTCGGCGGTGCAACCAATGTCAGGATCGTGGTAAACGACGACTCAGCCGGCTCTGTACCGAAGCAGCCGCCTTCGCTTATCGGCAAGCCTTTGCCTGATATGGATGGATTGAAAATAGAGCTTGCACCGGCCGATGTCGAAAATAAGACAATGCTCATTTGCTTCTGGGATATGCAGCAGCGGCCGTCGAGAAATTGCATTACGAAGCTCATCAAACGGGCCGAACAGTTGAAGGACAAAAGCATCGCCGTTATTGCTATCAACGCCTCGAATATCGATGAGAACATGCTTGATGATTGGGTAAAAAAGAACAACATCCCTTTTCCGGTCGGAAGGCTCGGAGGCGATGAGAAGAAAATCCGTTTCAATTGGGGGATCAAATCTTTACCGTGGCTGATTCTGACAGACCGCTCACATGTGATCCATGCGGAGGGATTTGGCTTTGATAGTCTGGATAACATGATTGAGGAGATGAAAAATGTGGCGCTATAAGAAATGTTTTATTGCCTGGACGGTCTTTATTACAATTATAGCCGGCCCTGCGGATGTATTGTGGAGCCAGGGATTCGCCAGGCAGGTGGATTGTTCCGGTAAGGTTGTGGACTGGCATGGTCATCCCGTAGCTGATGCCGAAGTGTTTGGCAGTGAAAACTTGTATGACTACGCGGCGGGTCGGACAGGCTGGACGACGCCCAGTCGTACGACCACAGGACAAGATGGCAAGTTCGAGCTACAGGTTAGCGCCGACAGAAGAAATTATATTTACATTGTCGCCTGGAAGAAAGGACTTGCGTTGGGTTGGCAGAGCGTACGATTCGTGCGATCAGAACAGGATATGCTTGTACGTCTTGGGCAGCCTGCGGTTCTCGGAGGCACAGTGGTCGATGAGGCCGGACGTGGAATCTCCGGGGCCACGGTTCGCTTGTGCCTGAAGATGGGCTGGATGGGCGGATCGCCCGGCGTGACCTTTGAAACGCCGCAGGATTGGTTCACGGCCCGGACCGACGGCGACGGACGGTTCCGTTTTGACCACATCCCCGCCGGCGGCACAGCCGACATCTGGGTCGAAGCCCCCGGCAAGGCCTCCTGCTGGACATACTGGGAGCATGAGCTTTCAAGTCTGGCGGGCAGCCGGTTTCAGGCGGGACGGACCGACATTCGTATAGTTCTTGAGCCCGAGGGAATCATCCGAGGGAAGGTCGTTAACGAGGACTCCGGCGAAGGCATAGCGGGTATCCGCCTGCTCGCCCGGCCGAATGCAGGATATGGCAATTACTCGTGTGTCCCTACCGTTACCTCCGGATCGGATGGAGATTTTATTTATAAGGGTCTGGCCGCGAATGATTATTCCATGCAGGTGGTCGCCCCGTATGGAAAAGCGGCGGACTGGGTTGGCAAGGATGTGAAGGTTACCGTCGAGACGGGACAGATGACCGAAATCAATGTCCCGGTAAGCAAAGGTGGGCTGATCGAGGTCACGATCCTGGATGCTAAAACGGAAAAGCCCATCGAGAATGCGGCCGTGAATGTCAAGCTGCCTGCCAATTTCGGCCTGCATGCTTGCTGGTACAATTCGGTGCGCACTAATGCCGACGGTCTCGCTCGTCTGCGTATGCCGCCCGGAGAGGCTAATCTGCGGATGTGGGCGAAAGCCTACGACTATTTCACAGATCCCGAGCCTGTAAATATCACCAAGGGGGAAATAATCCGGCGGGAAGTTAGCCTGGTTGCATATCCGTTTGTAACCGGGATTGTGCGGGGACCGGACGGAAAACCTGTGGCCGGAGCAATCGTCAGCTCCAAGCCTGTCAGCCAGGAGCCCTCACGCACTGATGAGCATGGCCGATTTAAGGTCGCGTGGCGTCCGAGTTCGAACATCCGAAGCGTGCTGATCTTGGCCCGGGATACCGAACGAAATTTGGCGGGCCTTGCGGAAATCGAGGATGAGGCTCAGCCGCTTGACGTTACTGTTACGCCGGCTTTTATGATCCGCGGCCGTATCACGGATCTTGACGGTAAAGCAATACCCGCGGCGGTCGTTTCCCTGCGGGCTTCCATGCCGGGCTGGAGAACGGATGCAGTGCCGGCGGTTTTTACGGATACCAACGGTTTCTATGAGGCTCGAGTTATCCCGGCGCCTACTGAGGTTTTTCAGTATCGTCTTGAAGTGCGTGCTGAAGGTTTCGGCCCGAGCGAGCATGTGGAATTTCCCTTCGATACAGCGCAGGATAGAAAGGTTGAGATCCCGCCTATTGTTCTTATGCCGGCTGACAAGTCCATCTCCGGCGTGATTGTCGATGCCAACGGGGCTCCGGTTGCTGGTGTCCCGATTTTCATAACGGGTCCGCAAGGCAACAGGACCGGACAGCCGAGACAACAGAGTTCCAGCGACGAGCATGGCAGGTTTGACGTCTATGGCGTATGTGCCGGTCCGCTGCGGATTCAGGCGGCCTTCGGGGGCAGACCCGGCGGCGCCGGATTCCTTGATGCAAATGGCGGAGACCGTGACGTCGAAGTCGTCCTCGGTCGTAGTGGCGTACACATTGGAATTAAATCCCTGCTCGGAAAATACCTGCCGGACTTCAAAGAGCTGATAGATATCAAACCAGAACAAGTACAGAACAAAAGGCTCCTGTTCTGTTTCTTTGACTTTCAGCAGCGCCCCTCACGGAACACAATCCTGAAAATAGCCAAACAAAACAAATCGTTGGCACGAAAAGGTATCGTTGTGGCCGCCGTCCATGCCTCTAAAATCGAGAGCGATAAACTCCATGCGTGGGCCAAAGATAACAACCTTCCTTTCCCCGTCGGTGCGATAACCGGCGATATCGAGACAATCCGCTCCGCATGGGGTGTGAAGGCCCTGCCGTGGCTGATTCTGACGGATCGTAATCATGTTGCTGCCGCCGAAGGCTTCGGACTCGATGAACTGGGCAAAAAATTAGAGCTAATCAGAGAAACTGATTAAGAAGGCTGAAAAAATATCTATCTATATCGAGAAACTGATTAACAAAGCATACTCGCATTACGTCTATTACTATATGGCAAGAGACAAGAAATAAGAAGTACATGATAGTGAGAAGGATATGAACATGGCAATAAAGCGAGACCTGTGGTTGATGGCCGGTGGCATCGTATTAGCATTGACTATTTATGGGCCTTTACAAGCAGCTTCCGATGAATCCCGCGTGTTACACTTTCCGCAGGATCGATCCATGGGAATTCTTTTTATGCGGAACACTGACATTAAATATAGCACAGCAACCACGGGCTGGGACGTAGTCGGGCAAGCCACAGGTACGATATCGGTTCCGCGTAAAAAGGTTGTACGCCTCGATATCAGTAATGAAGCGAGCTCGAATCTTTCTGCCTTGGCCCGGCTTAAGCCGGATGATTTGTTTATGTTGAAATTGGACGACACGAATGTAGACGATGAACAGTTGCGTCATATTGCAGGATTAACCGGCCTGGAGATGCTTAGCTTGAAATCTACCGCTACTTTGGGGACGGGTTTAAGATACCTTAAGGGATTAACAACGCTGAAAAGTCTGGATCTTGGCAATACCCACGTAGGCAATCATGAACTGGCCTATGTAAAAGAATTGACATCTCTGGAGACGCTTAATCTGTGGGGCACTCCAATAGACGATGCCGGGATGGTCCACGTGGGAGAACTCTCTTCTTTAAGAGAGCTTGTGCTTGCCCGTCTTGGCGTAGGCGATGAAGGTTTGATACACCTAAAAAAGCTGTCTAAACTTCGCAAACTACAGTTGTTTAGTACCTATGTATCGGATGAGGGACTCAAGCATTTGGCGGGTCTCAAAGAACTGCGTGAACTGATTTTGCGGGATAATCAAATAGGAAATGCCGGACTGGCCCATTTGGCCGGTTTGGTCCAAATGGAGTCTCTGGAGCTTTGGGGGGCTCAAATCACGGATGCGGGACTGGTTCATGTCAAGAAGATGAAAAAACTAAAATCGTTGGATCTACTACATACGAGTGTGACGGAAAGGGGACTAATCCATGTGCGAGAGCTGACCAGCCTTGAAGGTCTTGGGCTTCCGTTTAAGGTCAAGGAGGCGGGTTTACTGCAGATGTCCGGATTAACCTCACTTAAAGCCATTGAGATGGATATTGACTCCATCACTCCAAGGGGACTGACGGCATTATCGAAGTTGACGTCCCTTGAAGATGTTGGGCTGAATGGCAATCACAATATTGATGCCGTTATCAAGGTTTTGACTGGATTGCCAAAGATTGTGGGACTGGGGCTGAGAAAAGGCGTTACGGATAAGGGATTTGCGGAGTTGAGACATCTGCCCGCACTGAAGTATCTTTACCTCAGTGAGCTGCAGGTTACGCCTCAAAACATGAACGCCATTGCCCATTTAGACTCTTTGTTAATGTTGGTGCTTAATGATGGGGAATTCTCTTCAGCAGGCACTTGGGCCGCTTTGGGAAGACTCTCTTCATTGGAGCATCTGAGGTTTCTTGGTTTTAAGTCAGATGTCACTGACTCTGATATCGCCCACCTGGCTAACTTGCAGTCCTTGAAAGACATACAGATAGATGCTACATTTAAGATAGATGAACAACTATTTTCGGGACTACTCATCACGGATAATGGTTTGAAATACCTTGCTCAGTTGAAATCACTCAGGGCAATATTGCTATACAATGCCAAAAAGATCACTAACCAGGGACTTCAGTATTTTGCCGGACACCAAAATCTGAGGTACTTGAACATCACCGACAGTCAAATCACAGAACAAGGCCTGCAAAGACTGAAGCAGACGATCCCGGGCCTGAGATGCAGAAGGTAGATTTAATCACGATCAAAAGGCCGTCCTTGATTCCGAAGACAGGGCCTAAATCCAGTCTTTGGCTACGCTCATGCCGAAACGTCGGAGTGGGGATTCGGAACAGCCACCGTAAATCCCACGCGTTTGGCAGATCCGTTGTGGATCGGTGCCAGAGACCATTCTGTTCGAGGATGGTAAGAATCCGCAAAACTAAGGGTACAAAATAATAGCGAAACGGGTATAATGCTAATGAAGTTGTTAGTTTGAATTCTGAACTTAAAAATTGAAAGGGGATTGAGATGAATGCGAAATGGCGTGGTTTGACGATATTGTTGATTCTCGCCGCGGCGACAGGTTGGAGCATTACCGAGGCGAGTGTTGTCGCCGATGGGGCTAAGGTGGAAAAGCTCGCCGGGGGCTTTTCGTTCACTGAAGGCCCGGCGGCGGATGCTCAGGGCAATATCTATTTTTCTGATATTCCCAACAATCGAATTCACAAATGGTCGCTGGACGGCAAATTGTTTACGTTCCGCGAGAACTCCGGCGGGGCCAACGGCCTGTATTTCGACGAAGAGGGACACCTTCTGGCCTGCGAAGGCGGCGGGCGAAGGCTGGTCTCCATCGACCGAAACGGAAAAGCCTCAGTTCTTGCGGACAAGTATCAGGGCAAAAAATTCAACAGCCTCAACGATTTATGGATCGATCCGAAAGGCGGCATCTACTTCACCGATCCTCGCTACGGCGGCAGAAACGGTATGGAGCAGGACGGTGAACACGTCTATTATCTGGCACCCGACCGCAAAAAGCTCGTCCGCGTGATCGACGATATGGTTCGGCCGAACGGCGTCATTGGTACGCCGGACGGCAAAACGCTTTACGTCACCGACCACGGCGGCCGCAAAACATTCGCTTATACTATCGAGCAGGATGATACGCTGTCCGGTAAGAAGCTCATTGCACCGGAAGGCTCCGACGGCATGACCATCGACAACGAGGGCAATATCTATCTGACGGGACGTGTCGTGGCGGTCTATAACAAAAAAGGCGAGAAAATCGAAGATATTAAAATCCCGGAAGGCCCCGCTAATGTCACCTTTGGCGGAAGCGACAGACATACGCTCTTCATCACGGCACGAACCTCACTGTACTCGGTTAAGATGAGAGTCAAAGGAGACGAACGGATGCAGGCCGGGCCGGAGTCGAAATTCGAGCAGGACATAATCGCAACAAACACCGGAGATCTGAAAATCACCTTCATCGGGCACGGAACGCTTATGTTCACCTTCAACGGCAAAATAATTCACGTGGACCCGGTCAGCAGAGAGGCAGATTATACCGATATGCCCAAAGCAGATATTATCCTGATCACACACGAGCACGGCGACCACCTCGATCCGAAGGTAATTAAGATGCTCCGGAAGGAAGATACCGACCTGGTATTGACACAAGCCTGTGCAGAAAGAGTGGACGGTGGAATCACCATGAAGAACGGCGACGTGCAGACCGTCCAGTACCTGAGAATCGAGGCGATGCCGGCGTATAATATCGTCCACATGCGTTCGGCCGGCAATCCCTTCCATCCCAAAGGCCGGGGCAACGGCTATATAATCACCTTCGGTGACAAGCGGGTTTATGTCGCCGGTGACACCGAGAACACGCCGGAGATGAAGCGGCTCAGGAACATCGACGTGGCCTTTTTGCCGATGAATTTGCCATATACGATGTCGCCGGAAATGGTCGCCGATGCGGCGAAGGCATTTAAGCCGGGAATTCTGTACCCATATCACTACGGCCGGACGAATACTCAAGAAATCGTCGATCTGCTGAGGGATTCGAAGGATATCGAGGTTCGCATCCGCAGCATGGAATAACCATCCCGGCATAATCCGGTTGCGTTGGACATATCACTGAAATGCTCGACATTCCAGCCGTCGGTTGCTATAATGTCCATAAAGATGCTGCATTGATTTTGAAAGGAACTGTTATGGCAAGGGTGAACAGACATCTGAACAGACGCGATATTCTTAAAGGCTTTGGATTAGGGGCTTTGGGGCTTTCGCTGGGCGGTAAATTCTCCGGCCCAACCGTTGGTTATGCAGCGCCGGGCAGCCGGTGGGTAAAGAAGAACGGATTGTTCAGGAACACGTCAATCCCGGCGAAAGTTGGCCTGGTTAAAGGTAATGACTGCCGGGACATCGTTTATCAGGCACTAAAGAAAATCGAGGACGAAGCTATTGCTTCGATCGGCGATAAAAAGATACTCATCAAGCCGAATTTCGTGATTACTACCCGGCGGCTCGCCGCCACGCATGTGGACGCGGTGCGGGGGATACTGGATTTTCTTAAGCCTCACCACAAAAAGCAGATTACAATCGGCGAATCCACAATCTCCAGGGGAGGCACTTTTGAAGGATTCAAGAATTACGACTATTTGCCGCTGGAGAAAGAATATAATGTGAAACTTATCGACCTTAACAAGCAGTCGTGGCAGTACCGCTACGTGTTCGCCAAAGGTCACCGCCCCACTCCGATTCGGATTATTTCGACGTTCCTGAATCCGGACCTGTATATTATCTCCGCCGCCAAGATGAAAACGCACGACCGCGTGGTGACGACATTGTCGCTGAAGAACATTCTGCTCGGGGCCCCGTTGAACGATTACAAAACGAATGATAAGCGCCTTATGCATTCGGAGTACACGTTCTCACGCAAGTCACTGCTCAACTACAACATGTTCCACCTGGCCCAGGAGATTTATCCCGACCTGGGCGTGATTGACGGCTTTGAGGCGATGGAAGGCAACGGCCCCGGCGGCGGAACGCCCGTCGATGCGAGGATTGCTCTTGCCAGCCTCGACCCGCTGGCGATGGACACACTGGCGACTAAGCTAATGGGCTTCGATCCGAGCAAGATAATGTACCTAACCAGCATGGCCGAAGCAGGTATGGGCCAGGGCGACCTGAGAAAAATCGAGGTCCTCGGCACCCCGGCCGAGCAGTGCCAGTATCACTTTAAGCCAAACCAGCGCTTAATCGAGCCCTACGGCCTGAAATCCTGATTAGGAGCAATCGCCCTGCCGATGATATGTCAGGGTTAGTTCATGTCGGCTTCGACTGGGTCACTCTGATATCGTCTATGTAAATTATGCCGATGCTGCCGGGTTGTGGGTTATCGGGGTCGCCGACGCCGATGGTTATCTTCCGGATTGCAGTGACATCGACTCCGGCGGTGATTAAGTCCGCCGGCGGGATGCTCCACTGCTGCCACTCGGTGGCGAGGACCGCATCGGGGTTCGGATGATTTATGAAGGCAATCTGCCCGGCATCGTCCTCTATCGACAGATACAACTGGCCTGGAGCGTTGTCCGGATCGCCTCTAAAGTACAATTCGAAAGTGTCCATGTCGTTGAGCGTCCAATCCTGTGGAGCCGGCCAGGTTCGGGAAGCCTGCGAATAGTACGGCTCATCGGTATTGTTGTAATACAGAGACATGGATTGTTTGCCGCCGTGGATGATTCCGGTTTCGACGATTGTCTCGTACGGGCTTTCCTCGTTCCAGATATCGTGCCCGACAATCGAGCCGGTTCCGTTGCCCGGATTGTTCGGCTCGGGTCCGGAGAAGCCTAATCCGTCGATCCATGCCTGAAAGACGGCCTGGCCGGCGTCCCTGTTGTTGGTATATAGCTCGAAGTCATCGACCACGATGAACTCAGCGGTCGTGAAGCTCCGGACCTGCCCTTTCCATACGATTTCGTTAACATCCTCGGTTCCGTCTTCATTCTCTATAGTGATAAAGTTCACTTCGTCGATTCTCCAATAATAGGTCTCGCCCCACTGAAGCGTCTCCGGCTCGTACATAACCATTTCAAGTTCCTGCCGGCCGTGGTATATCTGCGTGTCTGCCGGGGTTGCATTGGCCACAAGCTCCGGGTCCTGCCCGAAGTAAACATCATGAAGCGCGGCCCACGCCCCGGCGGTCCACCTGAGAACCGGCGTATGAGTGACGTCACCGGCATCGATGCTCGGGCGGCGATCGAAGGCCCAGGGACTCGGATTGTAGCTCATCTCTATTCCCGGATTGCCCGCTTCGATGGTCGGTACGTAATAGATATATGCATCCTCATCGAGCGGATTGTACAGCATATCCAGAAGATCGAGGTTCTGCAGGGATGTCAGAGTGGAAATATCCACGATAAAATTGTTACTGATATCCAGTGACCTGAGATTTCTCAGGCCGGACAGTACGGCGACTTCTTCGATGTCGTTGTTCGCCAGATCGAGAATCACCAGATCGGCCAGCCCGGAAAGGCCGAAGATGTCCGTGATTAGGTTGTTCCGCATGTCCATAGACCTTAGATTCGGCAGGTCGGTCAATATGGGAATTGCCTCGATCAGGTTATAGCTGAGATCGACGGTTTCGAGGTCGGGCAGACCGGACAGGCCGGCTATGTCCGTGACTTGATTCGTCCCGAGCTCCAGGAATCTAAGTCTCTGCATGCCCGACAGGGCATCGAGAGTCTCTACCCGGTTGCGGTTAAGATATAAGAAAATCAGATTAGGCAAACCGGATAGGTCGGAAATATCCGTTATCTGATTGTTCTGGAGGTCCATGTAAATCAGATTCGGCAGGCCGGTCAGGGGACCGATGGCTGTTATCTGATTGTTTGTAAGGTCCACGATTTCGAGACTCGTCAATCCGGACAGACCAGTAATGTCCGTAATCTGGTTGACGCCGAGACCGAGGGCCTGGAGATTCGGCACATCCGACAAAGTTGGGATACTCGTGATCCGGTTGCCGAATAGAGTCACGGTCTCGATGGCTGGCATGCCGGACAGGCCGGAAATGTCCGTTATCTGGTTGCCGACGAGATCGAGGAATTTGAGATTCAGCAGGTCCGTCAGGGCGGGAATGGTAGTCAGACCTGCCCGGCTGAGTGTCAGCGATTCGAGGCCGGTCAACGTGGATAATGCCGAGGTGCCCGTTATCTGATTGCTGCTGAGCACCAGCGACTTAAGGTTGGTCAGCCCGGACAGTGGCGTGATGTCCGTAATCTGATTGTGCTCCATATCCAGCGACTTCAGATTTCTAAGGCCCGACAAAGCGGATATATCCGTGATCTGATTATTGTAGAGAGTCAGAGTTTCAAGAGCGGT
>DQCG01000522.1:14552-16005 GCA_003533825.1 Phycisphaerales bacterium | reverse complement strand
CGGCAGTTGGGTTCAAAATACAGATGGTTATATCGGAAGAAATCCGACTGCCTCAGGAACAGTAACCATAACCGGGGAAGGTATGTTCTTCGGTTCGCGGTGGTGGAATAATGATTACCTCTACGTAGGCTATTCGGGCACAGGAGTATTGAATATCTCGGCCGGCGGTCACGTTAGAAGCACAGACGGCATAATCGGAACGATGCCGGACTCCAGCGGAAGTGTTACCGTTTCCGGTTCAGGTGCGCAGTTCACTTCACTCTTCGAGTCGGAAAACATCTATGTCGGCTACGAAGGCGAGGGAGAGTTGTTGGTCTCCGACGGCGGCAACGTTGTTACAAGCGTGTCGAGCTTCATCGGATATCAGCCGGGCTCGGTAGGTTATGTTGACGTTAACGGGACAGATTCACTCTGGCAGACTACCGGAGGTCTTTATGTCGGCGGCGGCGCCGACAGCGCCGGCGGGACGGGCTCGCTCACTATCGGCACCGGCGGCACTGTGGAAGCGGGCTCCGTTCGGATATGGCCGACCGGAACTCTCAGCGGTGAGGGCAGACTGGTATCGAACTCGGTATCGAATTACGGTACCATCAAACCGGGCGGCTCCATAGGGACATTGACTATCGAAGGCAACCTGACAATGAAGCCCGGCAGCACTTACGAAGTCGAGATAGATAACAGCGGCAACAGTGACCTGCTCTCGGTGACCGGCAACCTGGATATCAACGGAGGTACGGTTAAAGCCGCCTCGACCGAGACTGTCACCGGTACGAAGCAATACACGATTATCAATGCAGGCAATATCACCGGAGCTTTTGACGCCGAAGATACGGCAATGGTGGATAGTACTATCTTGTTATCCGATGATGTATCTTTCGACTACGGGACCAATACGGTTCTGATGCAAATCCAGGTAAGGCCGTTCGACGATCCGAGTTTCATAAAGAACGACAATCAATTGGCGGTTGCCCGGGCTTTTCAGCAGATAGACAATGAAGGCGACAACCCAATAACCACAGCACTGCAGAATCTCGACAGCATCAGTGAGGTTCGCGATGCTTACGACCAGCTATGCGGCCAGACAAGACTGCACCTTGCGCCTGTTACCGTCGTCGATACCGGTAAATTCCTGAACACAGTAGCCGACAGATTGAATTATGCGATTCAGGGTCTGTCTTATTACGAGCCCTACAACGGACCATTGCTGGCAATGGCTCAGCCGGACAAATCCGACGCCTATTCCCGAATGTACTACACCACCCCATATTTCTCCACCGAAAGACGCACAAGAGACATCGGTTACCAGGGTTATGAAGAGTGGGTTTTCTGGGGCAAGGGATATGGAGTATTTGGCGATAGAAAAACCGAAAATGAAATACCCGGATATGATTATAATATCTACGGCACAAGTTTCGGCCTGGATTCCCAGGTCAGCGACAATTTCCTCATGGGC
>DQCG01000522.1:0-14476 GCA_003533825.1 Phycisphaerales bacterium | reverse complement strand
TACAGCTTCCTTGAATATGAGACGGAACGAAAAATATCTGTAATGAACGAAAAAATAAAGGGCGACTCCGACGGCCGGGGAATAAACGGGTACGTGGAAGCCCGATATGACTGGGGAAACATTAATCATTGGGTCTTCCAGCCGTTGGCAGCTTTCCAGTTCTCACTTCTTTCTCTGGACGGCTATAGCGAGAGCGGCGGCGCCAGCAGCCTTGAGTACGACGATCAGAGCTACAACTCCTATAAGGGCTCGCTCGGCGCAAAATTGACAAAGGAGCTGTTCAATCGAGACAGGTCCTATCGCGAGAGTATTCAGCTTCGAGGCCGATGGATACATGAGTTCGGAGATAGCAGTTCAGGCATGGACGCACACTTTACAAGCGATCCCGGAGTTGTTTTTAAGGTCAGTGACGAGGACATCGCCCAAGACAGCGCACTTCTCGGTATAACTTTTAACGCCGATATCGACAGCTATACCCGGTTCTCGCTGGGCTATGATGCATACCTGAACAGCGACGGTAACATGCATCTGGTCAGTGCCATGTTAGTGTACAGGTGGTAGGCGGTAATCGGATTAGACGAATCTATTAACAGCCGTCTATTTGCCATAGCAGAAACGTGCTTTCCCAATTTTGTCCGGCGGGAGTTTGCCGTACTCTCAATCCGCAATTGGTTTAACGAAAGATACGCTTCACGCCTAGTGGGGCTTGTGCCACCCATTGCTGAACTGTAAGAAAAATAGAAATTGTTACATTTTACAGCACGGTTTGTTATACTAATAAGGTAGAAGTATAATTGTTTAGCCCGGCGGGCTAAAAGAGCGTATATTCGCTTTTTCAGCAATAGGAGGATATAATGGCTGTGCGCAAATCAAGAGGATTCACATTGATAGAGCTTCTCGTAGTCATCGCAATTATCGCCGTGCTGATGGCGATATTAATGCCGGCGCTTAATCGCGTTAGGGAGCAGGGCATGCGTGCCAGTTGTTTGAGTAATGTCAAGCAGTTAACCCTTGCATGGTTATTGTACGCCTACGAGAACGATGACAGGATTGTCAACGCGAGCACCTTCTTCTCGCGACCGGGCGAGCCGGCCTGGATCGGCTCGCAGTGGCAGTTTGACGGGACCGAGCAGCAGCGGCGAGAAAACCTTAAAGACGGGATACTCTATCCGTACTGTAAGGATGTCGATATTTTCAAATGCCCCACCGGGATACGCGGAGAAGTGCTGACATACGCGATTGTCGATGCGATGAACGGCGCCACGAGCATTCCGGGAACCGAGGACCTGATGATCAAAAGGCTGAACCAGATACGCCGGCCGGGCGAGCGCTTCGTGTTCATCGACGAGGGGAAAATATCGCCGGATAGCTGGACCGTGTTCTACGACCAGGAAAGCTGGTGGGACCTGCCGACGGTTCGGCATGGTGACGGCACGAATTTCTCGTTCGCCGATGGTCACAGCGATTACTGGAAATGGAAAGACCCGCGCACGGTGAGGCTTGCTAAAATGACTATCTCCGAGAATGCGCAGCCGGGGAACCAAGATTTGCACGCGGTCCAGAAAGCTGCCTGGGGCAAGCTTGGCTATACGCCTTCCGATTGAGACCGCCCGAACCGGGGGGTGAACGCAGATTAAAATAAACCACGAATGAACGCCAATAAACACGGTCTAAAGGGGAAAGTAAAAATCTTTGTAAATCCTCTCAAAAAAACAGTTTCTGTCATTTGTATTAACCACGGAGTCTATAACAACTATAGCATGCCGCACGGGCAAGTGTCGAACAGGAGATTCTACTGCGCCGGGTACAACCCGCCCTGATCCCTTTGATATTTCCAGCTAACGCGTCAGTTCTTCCATCAATCCGGATGGTGACGTTGCGTTGATTGCGTCGGGTTGAGGGCCAAGAATCAGTTGACCTTCTTCGGTCGACTGCGGTTCGGACGCGAGCCATTTCTGCCATCGCGAATTGGCTGCGTCAAGAACAGACTCCCATTGGTCGTCGTCGGCCGGGAACTTGCGGACCATCTTGCACTGGTGATCGCAATTTTGGGCCGGATCGATGGTCCCTATCAGGATTATGCCGGATGGAGCATCCGGCATCTCGGTGAGCGATAAGTACGGTACACCACCGGCACCCTGGGGTCTCCAGTTGGCAAGCTCCTTGCTTTCGTACTTCGGCGGTACGATGGCCACATTGACCTGATACTCATTGGGCCAGGGCGATTTGCACATGGTTGATTCGATCGGATACCAACCGAACTGAGGCACGTAGGCCTCGACGATGTAGTGCGTTTGCAGCGGGCCGGACCAACTCGGATAACCCGCAACGACTCGGGCCGGGATATTGCTCGCTCGCAACAGGGCGGCCACAAGGTTGGCGCAACTGGTGCATGATCCACGGCCTGTCAACGCCGCGACGGCCGTCAGGTCCTTGGTTCGGCCTTGAGCGTTCGAGAAGACTGTGCCGGCCCGCTCCTTAACCCCGGCAATAATAGTCATCACATCGTCGGCGTCATCGCGGATCTCTTTGCTCAATGCCTGGATCTCGTCGTGCTGCGACTCGACACACCATGTGGATTTAAGCCATGGTTGACACGGCTCGGGCCACTGGTCGGGGATTTCTGCCCGGTCCGGGACGGCGCTAAACGATGAGGGACCCACGAGCACAAGGGAGCGGAATTTGATGTCGGCCTTGTCGCGTTTGCTGCTGAGCGCGACCGACACCTTCGCAACGTGGTTATGCGGTGTGTCTTGATAGATAGTGACGCTGGTCGCCGCATCAGGAGGGTCCACGGCCAGTTCGTAAGTCACGGGAACCTGCTGCCGATATGCCAGCGGAAGAGGAATCAAAACGTTGGCGATTTGTTCCTGCTCGTCATCAGCCTTCTTGGCTCCAAAGCCCAGCTTTTCTGCCATACGACCGGCCAAAGAAGGCTTGTGCTCCAACTCCATCGCACCGGAAATTTCGAGCAGGCCGGGACCAATATCATCAAACGACGTACCGCCCATCGTTCCGCCGGTAACTTTGGTGTCCTGGTCGACAATCTCCAGCGACACGTCATCCATCCATGCTTGCCCGCTACCACGCAAGAACATGCCAAGATTGATCGTATCGGCATCCTCGGCAATGTCACCTACGATCTCATAATAGTCCCAGTCCTTCTTGCGAATAGGGCGATTGGCCATATTATCGAAGAAGCCCATTTTGCGCTGCCCCTTCTCTCTGCGCCGATCTACTCGCAGCCAAAGCTGTACCCTGCCATTCTGGTCGTCGATCTCCGTACGAACCGCGGCCCGGTAGCGTACACGTTTCCCGCGGAAGGAAGCGGCATCGATCTTCTGCATCAAGTTTCCGAAAGGGCCGGGTTTCTCCGTGCCCCTCTTGATCGTCACGCACTGTTTGCCGCTTTTGGGGTCCTCGTCTGAGATAAGTACGTGATAGCCGGGAACTTTGGGAACACGCCAATGATCCGGAGCCTGACCAGGTTTCCCCTGTTCGAAACCCGGGTTCGCAGGCACGGTTTCAGCAGCAGCCCCAAAAGACGTGCCGACGAGGGCTATTACCACGGCGGCGAGAATTACGAGACTGTATTTTCGGCAGTTCATTCGCTTCTCCTATCGAGTCAGGCGTTGGTGTATGAATCAAACACAAAACACAATGTGATCTTTGACAACCAATTTAACAAACATTGTATGATACTGGTCTACCTATTTCAAGCATCTTATTCAAAAAACACAACCAATCAAAGCCTCTCATCCCGGAGCCTCATCATGCTTGGATATACGTTAGGATTAGCGAAAGCCGCATCGCCCCGGAAAACGGAGTTATATTGAAGTCTCGATAACGGCTTACGATTGGGTCCTGTACGCTCTGCGTCATTGGTGTCTTCATAGCCTGCCAATCTGCTGTATGTCGACTGTCTCAATAAAGCAGTTAGACTATGCTGAGGATTTCTGCAGGGCATAATTTGGAGATTTTACTTGACGAAGGGATTGGCAATTTGGTATAAATTATATTAGTGAAGTATATACTTGCTGTGGGTCTGTTCTGAGGAAATACGAACGGGCTGGTACCTGTGGATTGCTGCTTGCCGGAAGAAGAAGACAGCTTAGATTTTTACAGTCCTCCATAAGGCCGAAAGCGCCAGAGAAGGAGTGATATCCCCGGTGTTATATGCTTCGAATTTACGATTTTAATCTTTCGTTTAACGGATGATGAGTTTTCGAAGAAAGGATGTAATCTCAATTCGCGAAATGTCATGAGGGTGGAAGATTATTTGAGGGCGTAAAGAATAATTATCGGTCGCTCTGGTGCGTAGCCGGAACGAAACTACTGTAATCCTATTTGAAAGGAGGGCTATTATGTGTAGACGATTTTTTTATTTTGTATCATTTATTTTGATGCTGTGCGTAATTCTTTCGAGCGCAGCGGACGCCGTCGATGCGAATCTTGTCGGCTGGTGGAAGCTCGACGGTAATGGCGCCGATGCGTCCGGCAACGGTCTCGACGGCACGCTTGAGGGGGACGCCCATTTTGTGGAGGGTTACTCCGGGCAGGCCATATCCCTGGACGGTGATGGAGATTTTTTCACCGTAAATGGTTATAAATGCCTGATGAGTACGAGTGATGTGACCGTCACTGCATGGATTCAGACCACGAGTAATGGGACGATGGTCTACTGGGGCAGGAATTCCGGCGGCCGGAGAGTGGATTTCCGCATCAACGGCGGCAGGCTGCGCATCGAGCACGGCGGTGGAAACCTGCAGGGCGATACTTCTATGAACGACGGAGAATGGCACCATGTTGCCCTGGTTATTCCGGCCGGCGCGACACTCTCGTATCCGGATATCAAGCTCTATCTGGATGGTCAGGACGACAGCCGGCACACAACTGACCCGGACCCACCATTCCGGCTGGAAGACCATGACAGCAACGTAGACCTTACTTTCGGCCAGCGTGTTCCCCAGAATGACAGGCATTTCCCGGGGCAAATCGATGAGGTTCGGATCTACGACAAGGTCCTGGCCGGAGGCGAGATCCGAGATGTCATGAAACTGGGATATCTCGCCAGTGCTCACAGTCCGACTATGCCCGACGGCGAGAAATACGAGGATACATGGGCAAACCTCGAATGGACGGCAGGCCCCCTCGCTGTTTCCCACAACGTTTACTTTGGCACAAGCTTCGAGGATGTCAATGCGGGTACCGAAACTGGCTTCGTGAGTAATATTACTGAAACAACTCAACCTGTTGGCTTTCCCGGATATCCTGCCCCGGACGGCCTGGTTCCCGGCACAACCTACTACTGGCGGGTGGATGAGGTTAACGATGCCCATCCCGACAGCCCGTGGCTGGGGGAAGTATGGAGCTTTTGGATTCCGGATGTAAATGGGTATGATCCAGTTCCCGGCGACGGCGAGCCTGCCGAATACGCCGATGCGGATTTAAGCTGGGCTCCCGGCCTGCATATGATTATGCAGGGAGTTTATTTCGGAACCGATGCTGACGAGATTGCCAACGCCGCCGGGGCTGCTCCGCAGATGGATACAACGTTCGATCCGGGGCAGCTTGACGCTTCGAGCGCGTACTACTGGCGAGTGGATACTTTCGATGGTTCCCAATGGCACAAAGGTCCGGTCTGGACTTTCACGACAATGCCCGAGATTCCGCTTGCGAGCGATCCGAATCTCGTCGCCTGGTGGAAGCTCGACGAGGGTGCAGGTACCAATGTCCTTGACTGGTCGGGAAATGGCAACCACGGCAAACTTATCGGGACTGCATGGACCAGCCCGAAATGGCTCGATGATGCAGACGCCGCCGTGACGTTCGCCGATGACGGCTTTATGGCAATTAACAATCTTAATTATAGCGGTCCCGGCCGTACGGAAATCACGGCTTGCGCATGGGTTCGCACGGACGATCCCAATGACCAATTTATTGTCACGTTCGACCGAAATGAGTATTGGCGACTGGAGATAAACGGCAATGGCAGCGGTAACGGCCAGGTCGGATGGGACCTCATGACGATCAATGGCGACGTAGAACAACAGCTTGACTATGGAAGTATCACTCGTGTGGACGATGGATTCTGGCACCACGTCTGCGGTGTGTTCGACAACGGCACCGCGACGATCTTTATCGATGGCATCCCGGAACCTTCGGCCGTCGGCGGTCCAACCTTCGGGGTCGGAGACCTTATCCGCTATGGCTTCCTGGGGGCAAACTCCGAAGCTGATGAGTTCAACGGCGCCAGGGGTGTCGAGACCGGCGTCACGGGAGAGGTCGGCGACGTGCGCATCTATGACAGGGCCCTGACCCATGAAGAAATTCTCCAGGTCATGAGAGGCGATCCTCTTCAAGCCTGGGATTTGCGGCCTCCGAGCAGGCTGGTTCAAATCGACAATGTCCCGACAACGCTCACGTGGCGAGCGGGCAACAATGCCGCACAGCATGATGTCTACTTCGGGACCGACGAGGCGGCGGTCAGCATCGCCGATGCATCCGACACCACCGGCGTATATCGCGGACGGCAGGCCGGAACTTCGTATGTGCCGACCAATGAATTCGTCTGGGGCCAGAATTATTACTGGCGCATCGACGAATTCAATAGAGATGGCAGCATCACAAAAGGCGGCATTCGCGCGATCCGGGTAGCCGACTTCACTGTCGTGGATGATTTCGAGGCCTATGATATCGGCGACAACCAGATATGGTACGCATGGCTGGACGGCTTCGGCTATGGCACGCCGGGTGTTCTGCCGTACTCAGCCGGCAATGGTACCGGCTCGGCGGTCGGCGATGAAACAACCGGCTCTTATACCGAGGAAACTATCGTTCACGAAGGTACACAATCGATGCCTCTGGCCTACGACAACAACAAGCAGGGCTATGCGAAGTATTCCGAGGTGGAACTGACATTGGTTAGCCCGCGTGACTGGACAAAGAATGACGTTGGGGAATTGTCGATATGGTTCTATGGCCTTACTGCTAATGCCATCGAACAATTATATGTCGCCGTAACCGGCAGCAACGGCGTGTCGGTTGTGGTCAATCATGACAACCCTGACGCGGTAACGATCGAGGAGTGGACCGAGTGGGTAATACCGCTGCAGACGTTAGCAGACCAGGGCGTTAACCTTGACGATGTTCACAAGCTCGCGATTGGTCTTGGAACAAGAGGGAATATCACGATCCCCGGCGGTGCGGGAACAATGTACTTCGACGACATTATACTGTATCGAACCAGGCCGGTTGTCGAAGAGTAAACGCCGCTGTCCACTTTTGTGGACAAGCCGATAATTGTGTAAACTTTTGCGGCTGTGGTGTTAGAGCTTACGTTAATTCGGGGCCTGTGCCGATTGATTCGGTACGGGCCCCTCTTAAAGTTTAAAACGTCGCCGATATGGTATTTGACGCAGGCGAAATCTCAAATATAATAAGAGGTTGATAGCAGCTTGTTATGTTGTTGTATTAGGGCGAAAGAAATCGCCGGTATTTTTTGATGGAACAAATATGTTGACGAATATTACCGTAGCCGACCTTCTGCGGCCATGTGAGAAAAAGCTTGCCGGCTTTTATGATATTGCTTTGGTTATTGGCGGCTCGCTGCTCATCGGCCTGTGTGCTCATATCCGGTTTTGGCTGCCTTTTAGCCCCGTTCCTGTAACTGCTCAGACTTTTGCCGTCCTGATGCTCGGAGTGCTTCTGGGTGCTCGCAGGGGCTGCCTGGCCGTGCTTGCGTATATTATCGAAGGTGCCGCCGGGCTGCCCGTATTTGCCGCCGGTGTTGGTGCTGCTGCGCTGTTGGGACCGACCGGAGGATATCTGTTCGGTTTTATTCCCGCCGCTTATATAACCGGAAGTTTGGCGGAAAAAGGATGGGACCGACGATTCGGAACGACGGTCCTGACGATGATTTTCGGAAATCTGGCCATCTATTCGTTCGGGCTGCTCTGGCTGGGCTGCCTGACGGGATTTAATACGATGATATTGACTTTGGGCTTATATCCGTTTATAATAGGAGATTCGTTCAAAATTATATTAGCTGCGATACTTTTGCCGGCCGGCTGGAAAATGCTCGAACGTGGCGGTTTTACCGGCAAAAGTGAATAGGCAGCAAAAATAATTGGGGAATAGTGTAATGGTAGCACGACTGACTCTGGATCAGTTAGTCGAGGTCCGAATCCTCGTTCCCCAGTTTTTCGGCTCGTTCGCAATCCATTGTCCCGGATGGTTCGAGTGTTCTTGAGATAAATCTCCGCCTACCTTGCTTCTCGACTTAGAAAAGAATATGTGCTGAAAAATACGTAGTCACCACAATAGACAGCGTACCCAGCGAAGTGGTAATATGGAGGCGTAATTCGCATATCAGGGACGAGCTTCGCATAGTATTGAACACTCATTGTGGAATGGCGCTTTGTAAATTGAAAGACATTAACTTTTTCAGGAGAACAAAAATGAAACGGCAATCAATTCTTGTATTGGTGGTTTTTGTTCTGGTGGCCGCTCCGGCGATTGCTATTATCTGGACCCAGGTGGTCCCTAAATACCAGGCTAAGGCGGGAGTGCGGGTTCGGCCTATTATCCCGTATCTGGTTTTTAAGACTGAGGATAGCGGAATGATTCCCTTTTATGATTCATTCGTGAACACCCAGGTTTCCATTATCAGGAGCCAGACAGTCCTTCAACGCGTATTGGACCGGCGAGAAGTCCAGCAGACACAGTGGTATAAGAAGCCTCGAATACCACTTGTGCAGAGGCTCCGTGACAATCCACCCACCCTCATAGAAAGGCTACAGGATACTCTTTCAGTTAAGCCTCGGCCCCAAACCGAGATAATTGACGTCAGCTTTACGGATCCCAGCGCCAAAGATGCGAAGATTATTGTGGATGCTGTATTGGAAGAGTATATAAGATATATCGGGGAAAAAACTAATGCGGATGAGGATAAGCTCTTCCAGCAACTGACAGAACAGTACAGATCTTTACAAAACCAGATCCAGGGGCAGCAGGCAACCTCTGCCGCGATTCTCAGATTGCTCGGTACAGACACTCCGCAGGAACTTATCTCCGGCAAAAGGCTCCATCTGGACCAGACACAAGCTCGTATCAGCGAGCTGCGACAGCGTATTACTCTATTGGAATGGGATGCCAGGCAGGCTGATGTCGGCGATATCAATATGGCGATTGAAAAGCAGCCAAAATACCACTTGGATGCGGAATGGCGCAAGCGGGATATTGACGTCAGGACGATTCGGCACGATATTGCCTCCAGTGCGGTCGTACCAAAGCATCCAGATGCAACTCGGATCCAAAGGGACTTAGCGTTCGCGGAGGAATTGCTTAAACTGCGAGAGACGCAACTGGACGAGCAGTGGCGCGACCGGCCGAAGAATGTTGCCGGAGAGCAAATGTCATTTGCTGATGCCGGTGACCCGAATTACGTAAAAGGGATGATCGAGCATCAACTGGCCCGGGCAAAACATGAGGAGAAGCTTTTGAGTGACCAGTACCACAGGCAGCAGGCTGAGTTCAAATCGCTTTTTGAAAACGCCCAGTTACTCGAAAAGGAGAACAACGCACTGCTGCACAAACGGGAATTGCTCAACGCGGTTCGCCAACGTCTGGACCAGAAGAATATGGAGCGCGGCGTCCCCAGTCCAATCGAGGTAATGCATGCATCAGTATCCTCCAAGCCTTACAAAGATCGTCGAATTATTTTCACAGCCATTGCACTGGTTCTGGCCCTGGGAATGGGCTTGTGTGTGCGATTCCTATTCAGACGCCGTGCACGCTCAGGCAATAACTAATTCAGGATGATCCCGACGACCACAAAAACCGGGGCGCGATTCAGGGAGATGAAGAACGCTTCGGACCTTTATAAGATAGCCCAAATCCTGAACCGGCAAGGCCGGCAGACCCACAAGGCAAAAGAGTAGCAGATAGCGCCATCTTGAAACGTCTTAAAGCGGCCAAAATAGACGGCAAATGTTGTTAGCAATGTTACGAGGCTGAACAGGGCACCCTCCAGCCTTGGCACCATATAATACCAATTGTAATTAGTTCTTGCGCCATACTGTCATTCCCGCGAAAGCGGGAATCCATTTCTTCCCATTCCAGAGTCTTAGCAAAGAGTAAATCGCTGTTACTTAGCAAAATCCCATCACTACAAGCGCACATATTAAATACAATTAGTATCAGTCTATGCCAATATAGCAGTTAATTTTGAGAAAAAATCTGAAACATGGGTTCAATTCACGGTTCCTGCAAGAAAAATAATATTTTTATAGGACTTTTTTGAGAAAAATATCGCCTGTTTTGGCGTAAAAATGGGCAATACAGGAAAAATACGTAG
The DNA here is from genome assembly GCA_003533825.1 of Phycisphaerales bacterium. Taxonomy (GTDB): domain Bacteria; phylum Planctomycetota; class Phycisphaerae; order Sedimentisphaerales; family Anaerobacaceae; genus JAFGPJ01. The sequence continues at coordinate 4,119 of DQCG01000522.1, read as the reverse complement.
TCACCACAATTGTTTTTTGAGTCGAAATATAGTAAGATTCGTTTTCAGAGTATCGTGGCAGGAGGAGCGGCCGAAATAGAGGGCTTTTTCTGCGGGCAAAATGGAGATTTTACATGATGTCCGACAGGGAGATGCTAATTATATCGGTCGTTGGAGCGTTAATTGTTACGGCGAGCGTTCACGCCGACATGATGCCAGTGTCAGCGCCGGATATTGGACGCGAGCAGTCACCGTATGTTCTTTGCGGTCAGACCGATCTCCGGTACTCAGATTTCTCCAGCCCATTTAATTACCCCAGCATCGCTGATCTGGATTTATGGCCTGTCGAGCTTTTACCCGAGCCGACTGCTGATACCGGGCAAACCTCTGACTTGCAGAATATGCGAAGCTTTACGGACGGCCCGGGCAGCTTTGCTTTATGCCTTTATGCCCTGATAGGCCTGGGTTTATGCAGATCTGCTCCCTGGATTAAAAAGATATCATTCGAATTCATTCCGGAATGGTACCACGATGGTGGTCCTTTCCAAATCGGCCATAGCCTCGCCGTAACGCCGGAAACTCTCTACCCCACGACGGCCTGCTGTTTCGTTCAGCCAACTCGCTTGGTGGAGTCTCTTATACCTCAACACAGCCAGAGAACCATTATATCACTCTGGCGAAAATCACAATTTACTCCCGATGTAATTGCATCCCGGGGCCCTCCTGACATGTCTTAGATGAATTGATTCCCCCGTGCGCACACCACTGCGGCAGTATCAACCGTTTCTCGGCAGTCGTTGTGACTGAAAGGAGCGATGATTTATGTCCCTGGCGCGCAGGGGTGACTAATGTATGTTCTTAACTTGATCTAAAAAGGATTTAGTTATAACACTTTTTTTAAAGGTGAATAATATGAAAATGAAAGGATTTTTATTTACGTTGGTTGCTGTGATTGCAATCTGTGTCATGCCTGGTGTTGCAAGTGCCGATTATATTAACTTTGTCGATCAAGCCGGCGATGCTACTATGGGTGTTAACACGCTAATTTCGAGTTATGCATTTGCCCCTGGTTCCCTAATTGAGACTTTCAATAATGTCACCCCCTTGCCCTGGAGTCCCATCTCAACGGCCCCCAACTTAGACCAGAAGGGCTGGACTTGGGGAGCCGGGCCGAATCCTCCTGAGAATGATGTCGTGATTACGAACAGTAGCCATGCTTCTGGTCCTTGGAGTCATTACACCAGCAAGAAAGATGCAACCGCATTTGCTGCAGTTCCTCAGACTACGAGTGGCACAGAACCACTCCAGGCTTCAGTCAGTTTTGGGGCTGATTACAGGTATTTGGGCCTACACTGGGGATCAATGGACGATGGAAGTTGGAACCAAGAGATTCAGTTATACGATGATGGCACGTGTGTCGCGACCATTCCTGCGCCTCTTCCATCAGATGGCGGTCAGACGAGTTTTGATACCAACAAGTATGTCAACATCTTCCTTACAGATGGTAAGGTGTTCGACACTGCTGTATTCCAAAGCAACCAATATGCATTCGAATTTGACAATCTTGTGGTAGGTACTGTCCCGGTTCCCGGTGCTGTTCTGCTTGGCATCCTCGGTCTGAGTGCTGCAGGTATTAAACTGCGTAAGTTTGCATGAGCGGGCAATCGCTCAAATGATAAGACGATTGAGTATTGTACTTGATCGAAGGGGCAAATTCTGTTCATGGCGATGCTCTGTTTGGCGTTATCAGCTTAGGTTTCGCCAATTGGAGTCTTCATAGGCGCAGAAAATTGTAAGAGCGATATCAGAAATGCAAGTTTAATAGGGCTGTGAGTTTACCCCTTACAGCTCTATTTTTCATTGCCTGATCCAGCTCGGAGAGTAGTCACCAGACGTCTGTTGATTTGAATGCAGTTAATCCCTAACAGTCTTCATCGTTAAAAGTCTCGAATTTGTCAGTTTGCTGCGAAAAAAATAGTTCAGGAGTCTCGATAAAAGTTAAAGTTTCCTTAATAAGCGTCCGATAAATATGGTGACGATAGTACATAAAGCGGTGTGAAGGGCCAATATTCCCGGTCGAGGAGTTTTGTCCTGATAAAGGAGTAGCCGGAATTTCAGGTAAAGGAGTAGTAAAATGATCAGACGGATGCTGATTCTTGTGTGTGTGGTAGCGTTGGTTTTTCCGCTCACCCTGGCAGGCTGCAACATGAATGAGTCGGCAAGACTTAAAGCGGCTTTGGAAAAAACCAGGAGTGAACGAGATGACCTGAAGTTAAGAATAACCGTTGTTACGCAGTCACGGGACCACTTACAGGAGCAGGTCAATGAGCTCGCTCAGTCACGTGACCGGTTGCAAAAGCAGGTCGATGAACTTACCCAGTCGCGCGATACTGCTGTTGCCGAGGCCAGGAAATCTCAGGAAGAAATCGGCAAGCTTGCAGCCCAGTTGCAGGCCGAAGTTAAAACGGTCCGTGAGCTGCAGGATCAGCAAACGCAGGTTCTAATAGCCATTGCAGAACTCCAGAATAAGCTCAAGTCGTAACCACACGGGCTAATCACAATTGGAATTAGTTTTTGCGCCTCACTGTCATTCCCGCGGAGGCGGGAATCCAGGTTTTGCTCTGTTCCGGAGTCTTTGCAAAGTGTAAATGGCTGTTGCCGAACCATATTCAATTACTGCAAAGCCTTCAAGATATTCTACACGCTCACAGTACCTTCCGATCTCTGCCGTCCCTGCCGGGCTTCAATGATGTTTACTAATTTCGTTTATTGCTCTATAATCTGCACGAAGTAGAGAATCGAGCCGCCGTGACTTGATTTTGTAAATGTTTTTTGTAAGAACCTGGCATGAAATATTACGGAGGAATTTCGAATGGCTAATCGCAAAACCGCAAAGCAATTCTTCGCCGGCGCGCCTACCTGTATTTTGATTCTCACCCTTTGCATTTTTGGTGCCGTACAGGCAGAAGAATCACAAAGCGAGGTACGGCACGGCCTGGCCAGTAAATACAAGGGTGATAAGGGGATCGAGAAAAATCCGGATGTGATATTCGTGGAGAATTTCGAGTCCGGTTCGCTGGATGCTGTCAAGGTACGCTGGGAGAGTGTAAAGAGTCTCGATATGATGTCGCTTTCGGCGGATGTGCCTGCGGCAAGTGCGGGCAGGCAGTCGCTTTTAATGAGCCACATCGGCGGCAAAGGAAATGGCGCGCATTTGTATCGGCGTCTTTTGCCGGGCTACGAGCAGCTTTACGTTCGCTTTTACGTGAAATTCGCCCGGGATTGCTATCCGATTCATCATTTCGTCCACGTCGGCGGCTACAATCCTTCGACGTCGTGGCCCCAGGGCGGGGCGGGAATCCGGCCGGCCGGCGATGCGCGATTCACCACAGGTATCGAGCCCTACGGCAGGAAATGGAGATGGGATTTTTACTCCTACTGGATGGGGATGCGGTCCTCGCCGGACAGGAAATCGTGGGGGCACGACTTTGTCAACGACGAGAATCTTATAGCCGAGCGGGATAAGTGGATATGTGTCGAGCTGATGATGAAAATGAATAATCCCGTCACGGCACACAACGGCCAGCAGGAATTGTGGATCGACGGCATGTCCTGGAACAAAGACGGGCAGCTAATCAGCCGCCTCGGCAAAGGATTTCCCAAAGGCAAGTGGGTATGGGACAGTTTCATGCCGGACCCGGAAGGCGAGCCGTTCGAAGGTTTTCAATGGCGCAGCGACGAAAAGCTGAATTTGAATTTCCTGTGGATTCTGTTGTATATAACGGATGCCCCGCCGGGCCACGTCAGCAAAGTCTGGTTCGACGATATCGTGGTAGCGAAAAAGTACATAGGGCCGGCAAATCCTATTGATAATTGATGCTAAAAGGGCAGAACTGCCGAAAATACAGATAGTGTGTTGTTTGGTATTCGAGTTCTAAAACGTCGTCCGGTCTTGATAGAGTAAGCGAACGGCTTTTGCGGATATTTTGAAATACGGTGCTGGATCAAGCCCAAGAGAAGAAGGGGGCCTGAGAAAATGGTTAGAAAAGTGCTTCTGGTGGCTGCTTTAATTGTTATGGTTTTTTCGTTAATGAGCTGCCAGACCGTCCAGGGAATCGGTGCCGATATTCAATGGATCGG